>NZ_JBFAHW010000048.1:0-77400 GCF_040654355.1 Streptomyces sp. NPDC050704
GGTACGTCTGCCCGTCGCCTTCCGGGCATACGGCTGTCAGTTGGGAGGTCGGGCTCTTTTGCGGGAGCCCTACGCGACGGGCATGACGTACCGGCACGGCCCCGCCCCCAGGTTGAGTCGCGACCGCGGGGGCGCCCCGTCAGGGGCGCGGGGAACTGCGCGACAAGCCCCCACCGGGCTTGCACTCTTCGCACCGGGCCGAGGCACCCCTTCGGGGTTAGGGGGTCTGGGGGCGCAGCCCCCTGGGATGGGACGGGTAGGGGCGGCGGGGGCGAGGAAAAGGTTGGTTATGGCTGATTGCGGTGGCGGGCCGCTCGGGCGATGGTGACGACGGCCTTTTCCAGGGCGTACTCGGGGTCGTCGCCGCCCCCCTTGACACCGGCGTCGGCGTCCGCGACCGCGCGGAGGGCGACCGCGACACCGTCCGGGGTCCAGCCCCGCATCTGCTGGCGGACCCGGTCGATCTTCCAGGGCGGCATACCCAGCTCACGGGCGAGGTCGGCGGGACGCCCCCCGCGCGCGGAGGAGAGCTTGCCGATGGCCCGTACACCCTGCGCCAGCGCACTGGTGATCAGCACGGGGGCGACGCCGGTCGACAGGGACCACCGCAGGGCTTCGAGCGCTTCCGCCGCCCGCCCCTCGACGGCCCGGTCGGCCACCGTGAAGCTGGAGGCCTCGGCCCGCCCGGTGTAGTAGCGCCCGACGACGGCCTCGTCGATCGTCCCCTCGACGTCCGCGACGAGCTGGGTCACGGCGGACGCCAGCTCCCGCAGATCGCTTCCGATCGAGTCGACGAGGGCCTGGCACGCCTCCGGTGTGGCCGACCGCCCCAGCGCACGGAACTCGCTGCGCACGAAGGCCAGCCGGTCCGCCGGCTTGGTCATCTTGGGACAGGCGACCTCTCGCGCCCCCACCTTGCGCGCGGCGTCGAGAAGGCCCTTGCCCTTGGCCCCGCCCGCGTGCAGGAGCACCAGCGTGATCTCCTCGGCGGGAGCGCCCAGGTACCCCCTCACGTCCTTGATCGTGTCGGCCGACAGATCCTGCGCGTTGCGCACGATGACGACCTTGCGCTCGGCGAAGAGCGACGGACTCGTCAACTCGGCCAGCGTGCCCGGCTGCAACTGGTCCGACGTGAGGTCCCGTACGTCCGTGTCCGCGTCGGCGGCCCGCGCGGCGGCCACCACCTCCTGCACGGCTCGGTCGAGCAGGAGGTCCTCCTGCCCCACGGCGATCGTGAGGGGGGCGAGCGGGTTGTCGTGTGCAGAGTTCCTGGCCATCGCGGTCAAGCATCCCACGCACCACTGACAACGGGCTCCGGCCGGTGATCGACCGGAGGGCGGGGGGCGCGGGGGCGGGCGGGGGACGGTTACGGCTCGTGGCTCACGGCTCTTGGCTCACGGTTCCTCGCGCCAGCCGTCCCACTCGCCCGCGAACTCGTCCAGTTGCCCGGCGTCGAGCCGGCCGTCCGCGTCCCGCAGTACCAGCAGCCACTGCGCGTCCTCGGCGTCGTCCTCACCAGCCAGGGCGTCCCGTACGAGCTGCGGCTCCTCGTCGAGCCTGAACCGCTCCCCGAGCGCCTGTGCCGCCTCCTCGGCGGCATCGCGGTCGGGCAGCACCAGCACATGTCTCACGTCACTCACGGGGACATTTTCCGGTACGCGTGCGGCATCTTGAACCAGGGCCGGGGGGGCGGGGTCGGGGTCGGCCGACCGGCGATCCCCGGTCAGCTCTTGGGTACGACCTGCACATCCAGGGCGACCCGGATGCTGGGGCCGACCACGGCGATGCCTCGCGCGAGCATCGTCTGCCAGCTCACCGTGAAGTCGTCGCGGCGCAGTTCGGTGGTGGCCCGGCAGGCCGCCCGCACCTCGCCCTCCATACCGTTGCCGACCCCGAGATACTCCGTGTCGAGCGTGACCGTACGCGTCACCCCGTGCAGCGTCAGCGCCCCGGTGACCGCCCACCGGTTGCCGCCCTTGTACACGAACCGGTCGCTGTAGAACTCCAGCGTCGGAAACCGGTCCACGTCCAGAAAGTCCCCGGACCTCAGGTGATCGTCCCGCATCTTCACGTTGGTGTCGATGGACGAGGCGTCGATGATCACGTGCATGGCCGACTGCTCCATGCGCTCGGCCATGCGCATCACACCCGCGAAGGTGTTGAACCGCCCATGCACCTTGGCCAGCCCGATGTGCCGCGCGGTGAACCCGATCGAGGAGTGCGTCGGCTCGATCTCCCAGTCCCCCGGCCCGGGCAGCGCGGGCGGCCGGGAGACGTGCAGGGTCACATCGCCGAGCGAGACCACCATGCTCTCGGTGACCGTGGCGTCCGCCCGGTAGGGGGCGTAGCCCTCGGCCGACACCGCGATCCGGTACTCACCTGCGGGAACCGTCGCTATGAAGGACCCGAACGGGTCCAGTCCCCCGCCGACCACCTTGCGTCCCGAGGCGTCCATGACCGCGAACTCCGCGTGCGGCACCGGCTGCCGGACCGGATCAAGCACCCGGCAGCTGAGCACTCCGGCCCCGGCGGGCATCGGTACAGCGGCGAGACCACCCGCCCGTCGCGCCCGGTTCGTACGGTTTCCCAGCCACCTGCCGAGCATCTGCGACACACCCTCGCGCGACCTGAACGACGTGAATTCACCTGTTGTCGAGGAGGCATTCGACCACTGATGCGACTTTCGAGGCAAGACTCGACCACATAGCGGGAATCCGGCACATGTGCTGGGACTATGCATGAGTACCCCGAATTAGCCGTTCCGCTTATGTCCTCCACTCAAGCACTCACTTTCCTCACTACCGGGACGCGCTCCAGCACGATCCCGAACCTCTCCCGGTACGCCTCCAGAACCTCCTCGTCCATGGCCAGATCCGACGCCGTCTTCTCGCCGTCCGGGCTGGTGACCGTGAGCGTGCGTCCGCTGAGCGTGATCCGCCCGCCGTCTTCGGTGACCCGCGAACAGACCAGCGACTGTGTGAAGTGCGACACAGGGGAGGTGCTGTGCCACCAGGCTCCGGCCGCGAAGTCGCCGAGCACCCGGGGCCGGCTCTCCAGCCGGTACTGGGACCGGCCGTTGCGCACCACTTCGAGGTCCCCGAACAGCCCCGCGCTGCCCTGCACTCCGGCCGGATCCGCCCCGGCCACGATCACCCGGAACGCACCGCCCGGATCCGCCTGCTCGCCCCGCTCCTCGATGGCCAGCGGGTAGTGGCTGTGCGCCCCGAACCCGACATCGACCAGCCAGTCGCCTCCGTCCACCGTCCGCACCCGCAGCGCGAGATGGTCGTACGGAATCCCCAGCCGCTCCTCCTCCCCGTACACCCGCGCCGCGAGCAGCGTCACATCGAAGCCCAGCGCCCCGAGCAACGCCCCGAACGCCCCGTTCAGTTCGTAGCAGAAGCCGCCCCTCCGGGCGCCCACCACCTTGTCCACGAGCCGTTCCTCCTCCAGCACGATCTTCTCGCCGAGGTGGATCGACAGGTTCTCGAACGGCACGGTCAGCAGATGCCGCAGCTGGAGTTCGCGGAGTACGTCGGCAGTGGGCCAGGCGGGGTGGGCGGCGCCGATTCGGCGGAGGTAGGCATCGGCCTGTGCGGGTTTCATGACCTCAGTCTCGCGCGACCTGCAGCCGATCCCCCCATCCGGCAACCGCGACCGCTCCTCCCTCGTCCGTACGCAGCACCTCCGCGCCCCCTGCCCGCAGCGCCGCCAGCGTGCTCGGTGCCGGGTGTCCATAGGGGTTGTCGGCACCGCAACTGATCAACGCGAGGCGTGGCGCCACCCGGCGTATGAGCTCCGGGTCCTGGTAGGCCGACCCGTGATGGGCGACCTTGAGAACGTCCACGGCACCCAGTCCTGCCCCGGCCGGTGATCTCAGCAGCGCCTGCTGTGCGGGCGGTTCGAGGTCTCCGAGCATCAGCAGCGTCAGCCCGGCCGACCGCACCAGCAGCGTGACGCTCGCGTCGTTCGCGCCCTCGGGTCCCGGGGCCGGGCGCGGTGGCGGCCACAGCACCTGCCAGTCGAGCGCACCCGTACGGCGCCGCTCCCCCGCCACCGCCGGTGTCACCGGGATGCGGCGGGCCGCGGCCTGCCGGTGGACGGACTCCACCTGGTCCAGCGGCTCCGCGAAGCCCGTCGTCTCGATCGCGCCCACCGAACGCCCCCGCAGCACGCCCGGCAGGCCCGCCACATGGTCCGCGTGAAAGTGGGTCAGCACGACGAGCGGGATGCGTGTGATGCCGAGCGCGCGCAGACAGCGGTCCACCAGTATCGGGTCGGGTCCCGCGTCGACCACCACACCGGTGCCGTCGCCCGCCGCGAGCACCGTCGCGTCCCCCTGCCCCACATCGCACATCGCGACTCTCCAGCCGGGCGGCGGCCACCCGGTGATCACCCGCGTGAGGGGAGGCGGCTGCACCAGCACGAGCAGAAGCAGCACTCCGCAGGCAGCGCTCAGCCAGGGGTGCCTCAGGAGCCTCCGGAAGACGAGCAGGGCCACGGCGATGGCGCACGCGAGCAGCAGCGCGCCCGTCCAGCTGCCCGGCCAGTCCACTCCCCCGCCGGGCAGGGCCGCCCCCGTGCGGGCGATGTCCGCGATCCATCCGGCGGGCCAACTCGCGCACCACGCCAGCGCCTTGGCGACCGGCATCGCCCACGGAGCCGTGGCCAGCGTCGCGAAGCCCAGCACCGTGGCCGGCGCGACCGCGAACTCCACCAGCAGGTTGCACGGCACCGCCACCAGGCTCACCCGGGCCGAGAGGACGGCGACGACAGGCGCGCACACCGCCTGCGCGGCACCCGCGGCCGCCAGTGCCTCGGCCAGTCGGGGCGGCACTCCGCGTCTCCGGAGCGCGGCGCTCCACCTCGGAGACAGCGTGAGCAGGGCACCGGTCGCGAGCACGGAGAGCAGGAAGCCGTAGCTCCGGGCCAGCCAGGGGTCGTACAGCACCAGCACCAGCACCGCGGTGGCCAGCGCCGGGATCAGGGACCTGCGGCGGCCGGTGGCGATGGCCAGCAGCGCGATCGCTCCGCAGGCCGCGGCTCGCAGCACGCTGGGGTCCGGCCTGCACACGATCACGAAGCCGAGCGTGAGCACACCGCCGAGCAGGGCCGTCACCCGTAGCGGAATGCCGAGCCGGGGCGCGAGTCCGCGTCGCTCGGCGTGCTGGGCCCGGCCGGCCGGCCCGATGAGCAGGGCGAGGACGATCGTGAAGTTGGCGCCGCTCACCGCCAGGATGTGGGTGAGATCGGTCGCCCTGAACGCCTCGTCCAGCTCCGGCGTGATCCGTGAGGTGTCCCCGACCACCAGTCCCGGCAACAGCGACCGCGCGTCCGGCTCCAGCCCGTCGGTCGCCGCCCGCAGCCCGGCCCGCAGCTTCCCGGCGAACCGCTGCGTACTCGACGGCTCCTCGACCACCTTCGGCGGCCCGCCGCCGCGCACGCGCAGCACCGCCGCGATCCGGTCGCCGTCCCCGAGCGGGGGCACGACCCGTGCCGTCACCCGCAGCCGGGTGGAGGGGAGGAGGGAGAGCCAGGGAGAGCCCTCTCGTTCACGAGCCGCCCGCGGGCCCGCGTCCACGATCAGCAGTACCGGTGTTCGCGTCTCCGTCGCCGTCCCGTCCGGCTTGTCGACACGGCGGACCTCGGCGTTGAGCAGGATGGCTGTCGGGGCCGCGTGGTCGCCTCTGATCCGGGGGCGGGTGAGGCGCGGGTCCGAGGTGACCTCGGCTTCGGCGGTCACCTCGGCATACTGACGCGCCAACTCCGGGACCGGGCCCCGGCGCAGGTCCGCACCGTGCAGGCCTCCGGAGGCAGCCGCCGCCGCGACGCAGAGCAGCACGGCGGCGACGGAGGCATTCGGCCACGACCACCACAGGCCCCGCCACCCGCCACCACGGCCCAGCCCCGATCGCCGCCCGGGCCCAGGCCCAGACTCCGGCTCCGGCTCCGGCTCCGGCTCCGGCTCCGGCTCCCCACGCGTACGGCTCCGACGGGTGAGCAGCAACGCTCCGGCCACGACCGCGCAGGTGATCGCCAACCCGGTGACCCACCCCGGCGGCGCGTCCAATGTCAGTGCCGCGGTCGCCCACGCCGCCAACGCCGGTGGCACCAGCCGCAGATCCGTCGGCCCCTCCTGCCGAGGGTGTGCGGCACCGAGCGGATTGCCGGCGGCGACGTGCACGGCCGGGCGACGGTCGTGAGTGGCGGCGAGCCGGTGCTGGGCCACGACGGGTGCCGAGAAGGCCCGCGGCGCCCCCGGCACCGCCGCACCCCGAATCTCCGGGCCCGTCATGGCCGTACGAGATTCTGCAGATCCGCGAAACGGCGGTCGCCGATACCGTTCACCTCGCGGAGCTCGTCGACCGAGCGGAAGCCGCCGTGCTGGGTGCGGTAGTCGATGATGTGCTGGGCGAGGACGGGGCCGACGCCGGGCAGCGTGTCGAGCTGTTCCAGGGTGGCCGTGTTGAGGCCGACCGGAGCGGCCGCGGCACCGGCGGCGGCTCCACCGGCCGCGACACCGGGGCCTGCCGCCGCGCCCGGACCCACCGCGCCCGGTGGCGCACCGACCACCACCTGCTCGCCGTCGACCAGCAGCCGCGCGCGGTTGAGGCCGTCGGTGGCCGTGCCGGGACGGACCCCGCCGGCCGCCCGCAGCGCGTCGGCGACCCGCGAACCGGCCGGCAGCCGATGGACACCGGGCTCGCGCACCTTGCCGCCGACGTCCACCACGATCGCGGCGCCGGCCGCGCCCGCGGGGTCCTGCGCGGCGGCCGAGGCTCCCGGCGCCGCGTCCGGCCGGCCCGCGCCTTCCTCCCCATACGGAACCGCGGCCCGCACCACTTCCGGCGCTCGCACGGGCTGGGTCCGTCCCGACCAGAAGTGCTGCACGGCGAAGACCGCCGCGACAAGGAGCACCACCGTGAGCGCGACCGCGCTCCTGCGCTCCAGCCCGCACCTGGACTGCAGCCACAAAGGCATCCGCTCCCGGGCGGCATGCCCGGCCCGCTCCCGCCATGCGGCGGTGTCCCGGGGCGCGTCTTCACCCACCTCCGGTTCCGGGCTTGCGATCACAGCCGGGCCGGCGTCACTCCACCCGGGAGCGGACATCGGTTCATCCAGCGCCCTCGGCGGCCCATGCCTCGACTCACCGCGCTCTCTTGCCCGTTCGGCGAAGAGTGCCTCCGCGCGCAGGCGCAGCGCCTCTGCCGAGGCTGCTCGGCGACGGGCCCTGCTCCGGTAGGGCTGGTGACGGCGGTGTCGCGTACGGCTGTCGGAGACCGGGCTCCGGCCGGGCCCGCTGGTGGCTGTCGCTGTCCGTGAAGGTGAAGGTGATCGAAGTGCCATGCGACGAGAATCGGGCATCCCGGCCCGCCGCGATGATCTTGCTCAATTCCCGGGGATTACTGCCCAGTTGTGGATAACTCCGTCACCCGTACGGTGAACGAACAGGCGCACTCGCACCAGCGCCGGCACCGGCTCCGGCACCCCTCACCGGGGAGAGACAACCGCCCCGAGCAACCCGGGCCCGGTGTGCGCCCCGATCACCGCCCCGACCTCGCTCACATGCAGATCCGCCAGCCCCGGCACCCGGAGCCGCAACCGTTCCGCGAGTGCCGCCGCCCGCTCGGGCGCGGCAAGATGGTGAACCGCGATGTCGACCTGCGCGCTGCCTGCCCGGTCGGCCACGATCTCCTCAAGGCGGGCGATGGCCTTGGTGGCCGTCCGTACCTTCTCCAGGAGTTCGATCCGCCCGCCGTCCAGCTGCAGCAGCGGTTTCACGGCCAGCGCGGATCCGAACAACGCCTGCGCCGCCCCGATCCGGCCGCCCCGGCGCAGATAGTCGAGCGTGTCGACGTAGAAGTACGCGTATGTACCGGCGGCCCGCTTCTCCGCCGCGGTGACCGCCTCGTCGACCGTGCCGCCCGCCTCCGCGGACTCGGCCGCGGCCAGCGCGCAGAAGCCGAGGGCCATGGCGACCATCCCGGTGTCCACGACCCGCACGGGAACCGGAGCCTCACGGGCGGCGAGGACCGCCGCGTCGTACGTACCCGAGAACTCCGCGGACAGGTGGAGCGAGACGATGCCGGTGGCCCCGGACTCGGCGACCCTGCGGTAGGTCTCGGCGAAAACCTCGGGGCTGGGCCGGGAGGTGGTGACGGACCGTCGCTTCTGCAGCGCCTGGGCCAGCGACCGGGCCGAGATCTCGGTGCCCTCTTCTAGCGCCCGGTCACCGATGACCACGGTCAGGGGCACCGCGGTGATGCCGTGGCGCTCCATCGTCCGCGGCGGCAGGTAGGCCGTTGAATCGGTGACGATCGCGACATGGCGGGACATGAGCTGGAGATTACCCGTCGGGGCGCGCGGGCGGCAGCCCGGCCCCTCTCGCCTCCGGCCGGACGACCGGGATCAGGTCAACCGGATGAGGTCAGCCGGCTCAGGTCGTGCTCTCGGGGCGGGGCTTCTTCTCCCAGGGGTACGTGGGCCGTTGCCTCGCCGGATTGATCGCGGGCCGGGCGGGCTCCTCGGCCGTGCGGGCCCCCGGGCTCTCCGGCCAGGTCTGCTGGTCGGCGGCAGCCGTGGCCGGTGCCTCCGGCCACGGCGGCGGGGTCTCCGCGCGCTCGGGGGACGGCTCCGTCGTCCAGTGCCGCAGTGCGCCCGCCTCCATGTCGATCTGCGTGCTCAGCGAGTCCAGGTCGTCGCTCACGAAACGCTGGGCTCGGTCGCGTGCCGCCCAGCGCAGTGCGTCGGCCGACTTGGTTATCTGCTCCGTGCGCTCCCGCAGCGCCGGCAGCCGCTCGGCGAGGCGGGCCCGGTCCGGCTCGCGCTCCAGCCGCTTCAGTTCGTCGTCCAGCTCGTGGCCGTGCGCGCTGAGCCGCTTGAAGAGTGCGAGGGACTCCTTCAGCGACTCGTCCTCGGCCACGCCCGCCTGCAGCGCGTCCTGGGTGGCCCGCATCGACGTGCGCAAGGAAAGCCGCAGTTGGGCGAGCTGGCCCTGCGGTCCCGGCTGGGCGACACTCTTCGCCCTGAGCGTGGAGTCCTCCACCGTGCGGCGGGCCTGGTCGACGGTGCGGTTCACCCCGCGCTTGGCGGCGCCGACCACCTTCACCGTCGCGTACGCGCCCAGGACCACGAACAGGACGAAGATCAACGCCACGATTGCGACCACGGCTTCCATGACGATCCTCTCGGGTCCTGCATCCAGTGCCTGGCGACTCTCCACGGTAAACGGAAAAGGCAGGCCGAGGGTTCCAGCAGAACCCCCAACCTGCCCGTAGGGGACTTCCCCGAGCCGGGCAACCGCACCGCCCGGCCCGGGGAAACGCCTACGCGGGAACGATGTTCACCAGCTTCGGCGCCCGCACGATCACCTTGCGGATGCCCGCCCCGTCCAGCGCGGCGACCACCTTCTCGTCGGCCAGCGCCACCTTCTCCAGCTCCTCGTCCGAGATCGCCGGGGAGACCTCCAGGCGCGCCTTGACCTTGCCCTTGACCTGCACGACGCAGGTCACGGTCTCGTCCACGACGTACGCGGGGTCGGCGACCGGGAAGTCCCGGTGGACTACCGAGTCGGTGTGGCCCAGCCTGCGCCACAGTTCCTCGGCGATGTGCGGGGCCAGCGGCGCCACCAGCAGCACCAGGGAGTCGGCGACCGAGCGCGGCAGCGGTCCGCCCGCCTTGGTCAGGTGGTTGTTCAGCTCGGTGACCTTGGCGATGGCGGTGTTGAACCGCATGCCCTCCAGGTCCTGGCGCACCCCGTCGATCGCCTTGTGCAGGGCGCGCAGCGTGTCCGCGTCGATGTCGGCATCCGCGGTGTCGACGACGGTGACCTCACCGGTGCTCTCGTCGACGACGTTGCGCCACAGCCGCTGCAGCAGCCGGAACTGGCCCACCACCGCGCGCGTGTCCCACGGCCGCGACACGTCCAGGGGGCCCATCGCCATCTCGTACAGGCGCAGCGTGTCCGCGCCGTACTCGGCGAAGATCTCGTCCGGAGTGACCGCGTTCTTCAGGGACTTGCCCATCTTGCCCAGCAGCCGGGAGACCTTCTCGCCCTGGTGGTAGTACGCGCCGTCGCGCTCCTCCACCTCGGCGGCCGGGACCGCGATGCCGCGGCTGTCGCGGTACACGAAGGCCTGGATCATGCCCTGGTTGTACAGCTTGTGGAACGGCTCGGCCGACGAGATGTGCCCCAGGTCGAACAGGACCTTCGACCAGAAGCGGGCGTACAGCAGGTGCAGCACGGCGTGCTCGGCGCCGCCGACGTACAGGTCGACGCCGCCGGTCGGCTGCCCCTCGCGCGGGCCCATCCAGTACTGCTCGACCTCCGGGTCGACCAGCTTCTCGGAGTTGTGCGGGTCCAGGTAGCGCAGTTCGTACCAGCAGGAACCGGCCCAGTTGGGCATGGTGTTGGTCTCGCGGCGGTACTTCTGCGGGCCCCGGCCGTCGCCCAGGTCCAGGGTGACGTCGACCCAGTCCGCGTTGCGGGACAGCGGGGTCTCCGGGGACGTGTTCGCGTCGTCCGGGTCGAAGGTGCGCGGCGAGTAGTCCTCGACCTCCGGCAGCTCCAGGGGCAGCATCGACTCGGGCAGCGGGTGGGCGACGCCGTCCTCGTCGTAGACGATCGGGAAGGGCTCGCCCCAGTAGCGCTGCCGGCTGAACAGCCAGTCGCGCAGCCGGAAGTTGACGGTGCCCGCGCCGATGCCCTTGCGGGCCAGCCACTCGGTGATGCGCGCCTTGGCCTCGACGACGCCCAGGCCGTCCAGGGACACCTCGTCGCCCGAGGAGTTGACCAGCTTCGCGTCGTACGAGGCGAACGCGTCGTCCCAGGTGGTGGTGTCCGTTCCGCGGTCGTCCGAGGGCTCGACGACGCACCGCATCGGCAGCTCGAAGGCGCGCGCGAAGGCGAAGTCACGCGTGTCGTGCGCCGGGACGGCCATGATCGCGCCGGTGCCGTAGCCCATCAGTACGTAGTCGGCGATGAAGACCGGGATCCGCTCGCCGGAGACCGGGTTGGTCGCGTACACGCCGGTGAAGACGCCGGTCTTGTCCTTGGCCTCGGCCTGCCGCTCGACGTCGGACTTCGAGGCGGCCTGGGCGCGGTAGGCGGCGACGGCCTCGCCGGGGGTGGCGTGGCCGCCGGTCCACACGTCGTGTGTGCCCTCGGGCCAGGCGGCCGGGGTGAACTTCTCGACCAGCGGGTGTTCGGGCGCCAGCACCATGTAGGTCGCGCCGAACAGGGTGTCCTGGCGCGTGGTGAAGACCGTGATCGCTTCGCCGTCGACCGGGAAGTCGACGCGGGCGCCCTCGGAGCGGCCGATCCAGTTGCGCTGCTGCAGCTTGATGGCCTCGGGCCAGTCCAGCGCGTCCAGGTCGTCCAGCAGCCGGTCGGCGTACGCGGTGATGCGCATGTTCCACTGGCGCAGCTTGGCCTTGAAGACGGGGAAGTTGCCGCGCTCGGAGCGGCCGTCCGCGGTCACCTCCTCGTTCGCCAGGACGGTGCCCAGGCCGGGGCACCAGTTGACGGGCGCGTCGGAGGCGTACGCCAGGCGGAACTCACTCAGGACGTCGGCGCGCTCGGCGGCGGTCAGGGCACCCCACACGCGCGCGTGCCCGACGACACCCGGTACGGCTCGCTCGCCGCTCTCGAACTGGGCGACCAGCTCGGCGATCGGGCGGGCCCTGTCAGCCTCGTCGTCGTACCAGGAGTTGAAGATCTGCAGGAAGATCCACTGGGTCCACTTGTAGTACTCCGGGTCGATCGTCGCGAACGACCGGCGGTTGTCGTGGCCCAGGCCCAGCCGGCGCAGCTGGACCTTCATGTTCTCCATGTTGGCCTCGGTGGACGCACGCGGGTGCGTGCCGGTCTGCACGGCGTACTGCTCGGCGGGCAGGCCGAAGGCGTCGAAGCCCAGGGTGTGCAGGACGTTGTGGCCGGTCATGCGCTGGTACCGGGCGTACACATCGGTGGCGATGTAGCCCAGCGGGTGGCCGACGTGCAGGCCCGCACCGGACGGGTACGGGAACATGTCCATGATGAACTTCTTGGGCTTGGCGGCCAGCTCGGGGTCGCCGGCCAGGTCGCCCTTGGGGTTGGGCGCCGCGTAGGTGCCGTCGGCGTCCCAGAAGTCCTGCCAGCGTGCCTCGATCTGCTCGGCCATGGCAGCCGTGTAGCGGTGCGGCGCGGCCACCTCGGAGGCGGCAGCGGTATTCGTCTCGCTCATGATCCTCAAAGCTCCATAGATCGTCTCTGCCAGCGGCTCAGAAATGAAAAAACCCCTCGCACAGGAGGGGGCGCCGCGCCGATTCCGGCCACGGATTCATCGGTGGCCGGGATTGATCAGCGCGGCTCGCTAAGCAGAAGGCGTACGGCACGCATGGCGTCAGGGTACCGCAGCGACCGAGCGGGCCGCGACGCGCTTTCGGCTACGCTGCGGCACTGCGTGTCACGCTCGCGCCGGGTCGACAAAACTTGAACAAAGGTCAAAGGTTACTTCGCGTAAGGGCCACTAAGGGACATCACAACTCCCTCGTTGCCCTTTGATAACAACGCAATAACTCAAACCTCGTACCCTCCGGTATGGCTCGACCTAGAGTGCGGCAGCGGGACCGCTTTCCCGAACTGTTCGGAGTTGCCCCAATGAACTCTCGCCGCAACAACAGCACGCTCCCCCAACCGGGCCGCTCGGTCCGGGGCGGAGTGACGGCTGCCGCATTGCTGCTCATACCCCTGGTCGTCGTGATCGGAGGTGACGGATTCCGCGAATTCCTCAACTTCGGCGCGGGCGTCCTGTCCCTCGTCTCCCTCACCTGCTCGGTGCTCTGGGGGCTCATCGCCTCCGACCAGATCTTCCTCAACGCGCGCCAGCGACTGATCGCCCAGGCCGTGCACAGGGCGACAGCGGTGAGCTCGGTGGGCTTCCTTCTGCTGCACATCACGGTCAAGATCGCGCTCGACCACACGACGCTGGTCGGGGCCCTGATCCCCTTCGGCCTCGGCGTCAGCGGCCCCGAAGGGCTCATCGGCTTCGGCTCCCTGGCCGCCCTCCTGATGATCTTCACCGCCCTCACCGGCGCGCTGCGCAGCGCGTTCGCGTCCCCCGTACAGGTCGCCGCGCGCTGGCGCGCGGTGCACATGCTGGCCTACCCCGCCTGGTGCTTCGCACTCGTCCACGGCCTCTTCTCGGGACGCGAGGCGGCGCCGATCTTCGTGATCCTGTACGGCCTGGCCCTGGTCGCCGTCATGGGCGCGCTGGCCCTGCGGGCGGCGCCCCTGCCGTTCAAGCGGCAGGTCGCCAAGCGGGTCCTGGGCCTGCTCGACAGCGGGAACAGGCAGCCTCGCGAGGACTCGGAGGCACGCCGTGCCACCGGAGACGCCCGGTTGCCGGGCAGCGGTGGCCGGCCGGGCTTCCCCGACCCGATGGTTCCCCAGCAGCGGTCCTCGTCCCCGTCGGCGCCGCTGTACGAGTCCCCGCGGCGCGGCGCCCTCCAGGACTCAGCGTCCTTCACGGACACCGGATCCTTCACAGACACCGGGTCCCTCACGGACACCGGCGGCTTCGCGGCCGCGTACCGGGCCGTTTCCGGCGCCCCGCGCACACCCGATCCCTCGATGCCCGACCCGACCGAGCGCATTCAGTTCCCGATGGACGCGCAGCCCACGGAGACGATGCCGCGCGTCGACGGCAACGGGGCAGGCCGCTGGCCGACCCCCTCCCCGCCCCTGTACGAAGCCCCGCCGCGCCCCGCCGAGACACCGAACTACGACACGGGCTCCTACAGCACCGTGTCCTACGACACTCCCGCCGCCAACGCCTCGTACGGCGGGAGTGACTTGTACAACACCGGTGAGACGAACGACCCCCTCGGTACGTACAACCCGAATGACACGTACGACAGCGGTCCCGCCACTGAAACGCTGCCCGGTTCCTTCGAGGCACCAAGCAACGGCGAACCCTGGAACGCGCCTTCCGGAGGCTTTTAGTGAACGAGGCCCTTCCCGACGTCCCCGAAGTCCGAGTGGTGGGCCTTCCCCAGCTCACCTCCGGATTCGATCTCGTCGAGAGACTCGACCTGCCCATGCACCTGAAGGTGCACGGGCCGCTCGAACCGATGGGCGGAGAGCAGCTCGCCCAGCTCTCCGAGCGGATCTCTCTGAAGGGCCGTGGTGGCGCGGGCTTCCCGTTCCACAAAAAGCTGCGCTCGGTGGCCGAGGCGGCCATCCGTCGCGGCGTACGGCCCGTGGTCGTCGTCAACGGGAGCGAGGACGAGCCGGCCTGCCGCAAGGACACGGTGATGATCAACCGTGCCCCGCATCTGATCCTGGACGGGGCCCTGCTGGTCGCCGAGGCCCTCGGTGCCCGCACGCTGGTCGTCGGTGTGACCCGCGAGTCCACGCAGCGGTCGATGGAGGCGGCGCTCTCCGAGCGCGGGCTGACCAACCGGCGCGGGGCGACCATCCGCGCGCGCGTGCAGCGCAACCCGGTCCGGATGGTGACCGGCGCGGCGGCCTCACTGGTCCGCTCCATCGACGGCGGTCCCGCGATCCCGCCGGGCCGTAAGACCAGCGCGTCGCAGAACGGTGTCGGCGGCGCGCCCACCCTGCTGTCGAACGCCGAGACGTTCGCGCAGCTGGCGATCGCCGCGCGCATCGGCGCCGAGCGCTACGGCAACACCGGTCTGTACGACGAGCCCGGCACCGTCATGCTCACCGTCTCCGGAGCGGTCGCCCGCCCGATGGTGATCGAGGCCCCCACCGGCGTACCGCTGCGCTACATCCTGCAGCTCGCCGGCGCCCCGCCGATGCCGCAGGGCGTGCTGACCGGCGGCTACCACGGCAAGTGGCTGGACGCGGCGACGGTCAACGAGGCGATCGTCTCGCGCAACTCCCTGGACGCGGTGGGCGGGGCGCTCGGCGCGGGCGCGATCCTGCCGATCAGCACGGCGACCTGCCCGCTGGGCGAGTCACTGCGGGTGGCCCAGTGGCTGGCCGAGGAGAGCGCGGGCCAGTGCGGTCCCTGCTACCTCGGGCTGCCCGCCGCCGCGCGCGGCATGGAGGACATCCTCAACGGCGGTGGTCCGGCCGCTCTGGAGGCGCTGAAGCAGGTCGCCAACGCCGTGAAGCGGCGCGGTGCCTGCTCCCACCCGGACGGCTCCGCGATGTTCCTTGAGTCGACCATCAAGGCGTTCACGGACGACCTGGCCGCGCACGTCCTCGGCAACGGCTGCGGCAGGCCCGTGGAGGGCGTTCTGCCGCTCTTCGAGGGCGGTCAGCTCCCGACCGGTATCCCGGGCGGCCAGCCGGCGCTGGAGCAGGGTCCGAGCCGCCAGAAGATCTACGTCGACTGGACGCTGTGCCGCGGGCACGGCCTGTGCGCGGACATCCTCCCGGAGGTCTTCGAACTGGGCGCCGACGGCTTCCCGACCGTCGCGCAGGCGAACGTGCCCCGGTACGCGGAGGCGAAGGCGCTGCGCGCCGTACGCCGCTGCCCGGCGCTCGCCCTGCGCCTAGAGGAGGACACCCGCGGGGCCGCACCGCGGCAGAACCTGCCCGCCGTGCGCGAGGGTGGCGGCGGCGGTCGCCGCGCTCTGGGCCGCGGCCGCTGAGCGGCTGACACGGACGGCCCGGGAGACCGGGCCGCCGATGTCCCCGCACGAAGTCGGTTCAACTCGGTTCGACACCGAACTCAACGCGGAAGGCGGGCCATCCTGTTCGGATGGCCCGCCTTCATCTGCTGTGGAGCTAAGGAGATTTGAACTCCTGACCCCCTGCATGCCATGCAGGTGCTCTACCAACTGAGCTATAGCCCCTCGCGGTGTTCCACCGGGTCTCCCCGGCGGCGACGCCAACATTACACGGTCCTCCCGGTGCACCACCAAATCGTTTCCGGTGTGCGTACGGATGGCGATGGCGCCGCTGCCGGAGTCAGGCCGTGGCGAACGAATAGAACCGTTTGAGCGTGCAGTGCTCGTCGAGGAGCCGACCGTAGATCGGCTCGCCCTCCAGCTCGCGGTACGTCTCGATCGGGTCGCCTTTTATGATCAGCGCCCGCGCGCACTCCTCGCACCAGTACTGGTAGTCGTGGTTGACCGGTTCCATGTCGCGGACGATGGGCGTACCACTGCCGCACCAATCGCACTTTCGCCTGTGTGCACCCATCGATCAGCTCCAGCTGTGGCCGCAGGCCGTGCACACGTAGGAAATTCCGCCGTTGTCGCCGAGGACTTGGGCGACGTGGGCCGATCCGCAGGAAGGGCAGTCGAGGCGGGTGATCCGGTCCCGTAGCACCTCGGATTCGGGAAGGTCGACGACCTCCCCGAGGATGCTCGCAGGCATCGCCACTCCCTCCCGTCGGGCCGCGCCCCCTTCCGGCCGTTTGATTCTGCCATGGCCGGGCCAATACGGTCAGCGACGCCTTCGTACCAGTCCGGACACAGCACCCGTCGCGGCGGTCGCGGCCAGCGCGAACATGCAGACGAGAAGCGCGTCCGAAGAGGTATACGCCTGCGGAGCCCCAAGTGACTCAAGCCGATTCAAGAAGAGTGTGCCGAAAGCCGCGACGCCGATCAGCTGGCCGAGCTGAGTGACCGTCGCGAGCAGTCCGCTGGCGTCCGCCGCGTCCTCGGGCCGCACGGTGGCGAGTGCCCGCGTGAGCGTCGGGCTGAAAGCGAGCGCGAGCCCGATGCCGACGCCGGCGAACGCGGCGTACAGCCAGAAGCCGGCCCCCTGGCCGTCCCGCAATGCCAGGCCCACGGAGGCGACCGAGACCGAGGCGAATGCGAACCCCGCGGGAATCAGGGCGCGTTGCCAGGAAGCGGGCCAGGTGCGCCAGGTCAGCCCGACCACTCCGAAGACCACCGCGGTCGGCGCGAAGGTGAGCCCCGCGCGCAGCGCGCTGTAGCCGAGGCCGCCCTGGACGTGCAGGGTGAGCACGAAGAGGAAGCCGCCGTTGACCGCCATCACGGCCATGATCCGGAAGATCGCGAGCCCGATGCCGGGGTGGCGCAGCACCCGCGGCGCGATCAGCGGGGTGCCGCCGCGCCGGGCGAGCCGTGACTCGTACGCGCAGAACAGGGTGAAGAAGACCGCGGCGGCGGCGAGCGACAGCCAGGACCACAGGGGCCAGCCCTCCTCCTGGCCGAGCACCAGCGGCACCGTGAGCAGCGAGACGGACCCGCCCAGGAGCACGAGGCCGGGCAGGTCGAGGCGGTGCGGGCGCTCGGGGGCCCGTGCGTCGTCGCGCGGCAGGACGTGCGCGCCGAGCGCCAGGAGTACGAGGCCGACGGGCACGTTCACCAGGAACACCGGGCGCCAGCCCGTGCCGAACAGGTCCGCGCTGACCAGCACGCCGCCGAGCACCTGGCCTGCCGCGGCGCCGGTCGCGAGTACGGCCGAGTACAGGCCGAGGGCCCTGCCTCGCGCCTCGCCGGTGAAGTTCCGCTGGATCAGGCTGAGGACCTGCGGGATCATCAACGCCGAGCCGGCTCCCTGGATCAGCCGGAAGGCGATCAACTCGCCGGTGCCCTGGGCGAGTCCGCACGCCAGCGAGGCCGCCGTGAACAGCGCGAGGCCGGCGAGGTACACCCGGCGGTGGCCGAACAGGTCGCCCAGCCGGGCGCCGGTGATGAGCAGCACGGAGTACGTGATGGCGTATCCGGCGACCACCAGCTGCAATCCGGCGCCGGACGCGTCGAGTTCGGCGCCGATGGCGGGCACCGCGACATTGACGATGAAGACGTCGAGCAGGGCCATGAACTGGGCGGCGAGGACGATCGCGAGCAGCCGCCCGGGGCGGTTGTCAGTGCCGGGAGCTTTACTGGAGTCGGGACTTGGTCCGGGACCGGGTGTGGGTGCGGGGTCTGGGCCCGGCGGGGTTGTCGTCGTCATGGCATCGAGCGTGACGGCGGGCGGGTACGGGTGACGAGAGCCCGTCGATGCTGGTACTGACAGCACCTGGCAAGGGCTCGGCCCGGGGGCGACGATGGGGGATGTGACGACGATGGCCACGACACAGCGCCGCCGGCCAGAGCTGGCCGCCTTCCTGCGCGGCAGGCGGGCGCGGGTGACGCCGGCCGACGTGGGGATGCCGCCGGGTCTGCGTCGCCGTACGCCCGGGCTGCGGCGCGAGGAGGTCGCGCAGCTGTCCGGAGTCGGAGTCACCTGGTACACGTGGCTGGAGCAGGGACGGCCGATCAACGCGTCACCGCAGGTCCTGGACGCCGTGGCACGCACGCTGCGGCTTGACCAGCCGGAGCGCGAGCATCTCTACGACCTGGCGGAGGTGCCCTACACGCCGGGTCACGAGTCCACCGCGCTGACCGTGGGACCGGAGATACAGGAGATCATCGACGCCCTCGATCCACAGCCGGCGGTGGTCTACAACACGCGGTACGACATCCTCGCGACCAACCCCGCCTACCGGGACCTGTTCGTCGTGCCGGAGACGCCCCCTGCCGGAGGTTCCGTCCGCAACGCGCTGTGGACGCTGTTCACGGCGCCGGAGGAGAGCTGTCCCGTGGTGTTCCGGGAGAGCGAGCTGCCGGTGATGGTGGCGACGCTGCGGGCCGCGTACGGAAGACATGTCGGCGAGCCCGCCTGGGAGGGCTTCATACGCCGGCTGTCGAAGGCCAGTGCGCACTTCGACCGGCTGTGGCGGAACGGGGACGTGGCGCCGCCTGGGCCCCGGGTGAAGACGTTCCGGCACGCGGCGGTGGGAGAGCTGCGCATGACGTCGGTGTCGCTGTCGGTCAACGGGATGCCCGAGTGCCGGATCGTGGTCTACCGGCCGGACGACGAGGAGACAGGTGCGCGGGCGGCTCGGCTGCGGGATCTTCGAGAGCAGCGGCGGCAACAGCGGCAACAAAAGATCCCGTCCCCTGACGGGAACGGGATCATCCAGCTGCGAAGCTGATCTGTGGAGCTAAGGAGAATTGAACTCCTGACCTCCTGCATGCCATGCAGGCGCTCTACCAACTGAGCTATAGCCCCTCGCGGTGTTTCCGGCCCGGGGGCCGAACAAGAAGAACTTTAGCCTGCGACCAGCCGGAAAGTGAAATCCGCACCCGGCGGGCACCGAGGGCCGGACGGGCGCCCCTGGGCCGGGCCCCGAAGGGGCGCGGGGCTGTACCGACTTGCGGCTCCGCCGCGTGGGCGCGGCCGGCCACAACGGCCCCGCAGACGAAGTACCGCGCCCCGTAAGGGGCGCGGGGAACGGCGCGACCAGCCCCCACCGGCCCGCGCCCGCGGCGAAGCCGCACGTCGATGCAGCATCACCGTTCTTCCAGCGGAGCGCCTAGTCGTCGTCCCCCAGCACCGGCTCCGGCAGCGTGCCCGCGTTGTGCTCCAGCAGCCGCCAGCCACGGGCGCCCTCGCCGAGGACGGACCAGCAGCAGTTGGAGAGACCGCCCAGGCTCTCCCAGTGCTGGGACTCCAGGCCGAGGAGGCGGCCGATGGTGGTCCGGATGGTGCCGCCGTGGCTGACGACGACCAGCGTGCCGTTGTCGGGGAGCTTCTCGGCGTGCCGGAGCACCACGGGGGCCGCGCGGTCGGCGACCTCGCTCTCCAGTTCGCCCCCGCCCCGGCGCACGGGTTCGCCGCGCTTCCAGGCCGCGTACTCGTCGCCGTGCCGAGCGATGATCTCCTCGTGCGTCAGGCCCTGCCAGACGCCCGCGTACGTCTCGCGCAGTCCCTCGTCGTGCGTCACGTCGAGGCCGGTGAGCGCGGACAGCTCGCCCGCGGTGTTCGCCGCCCGCTGCAGGTCCGAGGCGACTATCGCGTCGGGGTTCAGGGACGCGAGCAGCCGGGCGGCGCGGCGGGCCTGGCCCACGCCGGTCTCGGTGAGCTCGACGTCCGTGGTGCCCTGGAAGCGCCGCTCCACGTTCCACGCGGTCTGCCCGTGCCGCCACAGGATGACGCGGCGCCCACGGCCCGCCGTCTTCCCGGTCTCGGACAGCGGCCTGCCGTCCGCCGCCGGAGACCCCGCACCGGCGCTCACCGCAGCTCTCCGCGCAGCTCGGCCTCGTCCTCCGAGTCCTGCAGCTTGGCGTGCTCCGCGCCCTTGCCGCGGGTCGCCTTGGCCTCGGCGGGCAGGTCGAGCTCGGGGCAGTCCTTCCAGAGCCGCTCCAGCGCGTAGAACACGCGCTCCTCGCTGTGCTGGACGTGCACCACGATGTCGACGTAGTCGAGCAGGATCCAGCGGGCGTCGCGGTCGCCCTCGCGGCGCACCGGCTTGGTGCCGAGCTCCTTGTTCAGCCGCTCCTCGATCTCGTCGACGATCGACTTGACCTGGCGGTCGTTGGGCGCGGAGGCCAGCAGAAAGGCGTCCGTGATCGACAGCACGTCGCTGACGTCGTACGCGATGATGTCGTGCGCGAGCTTGTCGGCGGCCGCCTGCGCGGCGGTGGTGATGAGCTCGATAGAGCGGTCAGTGGCGGTCACTACAAGGCTTTCCGTCGGCGGTCAGGGGTCCCCGAGGGGACACCCCAAGGGTCTCACGGACCGCCGACGGCACCCCACGTGATCGCCGGATCATGCCGCGGGCCCGGCCGGGGCCCGCCCCAGGGACCCCGGGCACCTCCCGATCACACCGCGGTCACCCGCTCGACGAGGCGCTGACCTCGTAGTTCTGCCCCAGCACCACCGACACATCGGCGTTCGACGTGACCTTGCCCTTCTGCACGGAACTCGTCGGCAGCCCCAGTGTCTTGGCGACCTCCTCCGCGTCCTGCTTCCTCGCGGCGTCGGCGTAGGTGATCTGCGACACGGCCTGCGCGGCGTCGGGCGTACCGCTGTCGACGAAGGTGTAGCCGCCGTTGAGCAGCACGACCCGGGCCTGCTCGGTGGCGTCCTCGTTGCCCGTGGCGTTGCGGATGCCGACCTGGACGGCCGCGCCCTTCTCGGGGCTCTTCGCGGTGCCGCCGAGCACGTCCTTGACGACGCTGTCGCTCGCCTGCGTGCTCAGCCTGCCGTCCGACTGGACCGGCAGCAGCGCTGTCTTGTAGTCGCCGTTCTTGGCCTGGTCGGCGAGTTTGGCCAGGAACGCGCCCAGGTCCTTGTCGCTCAGTGAGGGGTCGAGGATCTGCGCGAGCGTCTGCACGGTGGTCGTCGCGGCCTGCGGGTCCGACGACAGCTTGCGCAGCACTCCCTGCATGACCTGTCCGAACCGCTCCAGCTGCGCGTTCTGCGACTCCCCGGAGGCGCGGTACGTGGCGTACGCGACGGCCATCTTGCCGCTGAGCGTCTGGCCCTCGCCCTTGGTGACGAGGGGGGCCTCGCCCTTCTTCTTCGCGTCCGGGTCCGGCACGTCCGCATCGGTGTCGATGTCGATGTTGCCGACGAGCTCGACGAGGTTGTTGAGGTACGGGGTGTCGAGGCGCCAGGTGCCCTCGACGTCCGTCCCGAGCACGGTGTCGATCCCGTCGCGCGTCCCGGCGGAACCGTCGTCGTCGACCGACTTGGCGAGCGTGGTCGTGGTGCCGTCCTCGTCCGTGAGGGCAAGGGAGTTGGGCAGCAGAACGGTGGTGCCCCGCTTGGTCGTGGTGTTGTTGACGAGAAGCGCGGTCGAGGTGCCGCCGCCCTTGGTGTTGTGCAGATGGACGACGACCACGTCGCGCTTCTGGGCGCCGGCGGCGGCCGCCGTGCCGGACTTCGACTCCGCCGACGTGCCGGGCAGCTTCCCGGCGTACCAGAGGTAGCCCACGCCGCCGGCCGCGACCATCGCGAGCGCCACGACCAGGGCGACCACGCGGCCGCGGGCCCGGCGCCGGGCCTCCTCGCGCCGCTCGGTGCGGTTCTCGGTGAACTTCAGCCAGTCGATGACGTCTTCGGAGTCCTCCGGCGGCTCCTCGACGAAGGCGAACTGCTCGGTGCGGTAGTCCCGGGCCTCGTCCGTCCCGTCAGCGGGCGGCTCCGGCGACGGCCCGGCGGGTTCCGCGGGCCGCGCCTGCTGCGGGATGTAGGCGGTCTGCTCGGCGACCTGGGGCTGTTGCTGCCCGGTACCCGCGGCCTGCCCGTAGGGGTCGTACGCGGTCGGAGCCGCTCCCGCGGTTCCCGGAGTCCCCGTGCCGTAAGGGTCGTACGAGGAGGCCGGCTGCTGCTGTCCCTGCTGCCCGGCCGCGTACGGGTCGTACCCGTATCCCTGTCCGCCCTGTCCCGGGTGCTGCCCCTGCTGCTGCCCCCCGTAGGGGTCGTACGAGCCGTACCCCTGCGGGGCCTGGGAAGGCGGCGGGGCCTGCCGGTACACAGGCTGCCCGTACTCGTCGTAGCCGACGAGCTCGTACTGGTCGTCGCCGTACCCGGCGTCGTATCGGTCGTTCACCGGTGCCCCTCTCGGCTCACTCGCCGCGGTACAGCTCGCGCTTGTCGATGTAGCGCACCACGCCGTCCGGCACCAGGTACCAGACCGGGTCGCCGTTCGCGACCCTGGCACGGCAGTCCGTGGACGAGATGGCGAGCGCGGGGACCTCCACGAGCGAGACGCCGCCCTCCGGCAGCCCGGAGTCGGTCAGGACGTGGCCGGGCCGGGTGACCCCGATGAAGTGCGCCAGGGAGAACAGCTCTTCGGCGTCGCGCCAGGTGAGGATCTGGCCCAGCGCGTCCGCGCCGGTGATGAAGAAGAGGTCCGTGTCGGGGTTGAGCGCGCGCAGATCGCGCAGCGTGTCCGTCGTGTAGGTCGGACCGCCGCGGTCGATGTCGATGCGGCTCACCGAGAACTGCGGGTTCTCGGCGGTCGCGATGACCGTCATCAGATAGCGGTCCTCGGCCGGTGAGACCCGGCGGTCGGTCTTCTGCCAGGGCTGGCCGGTCGGCACGAACACCACCTCGTCGAGATGGAACTGGGCGGCGACCTCACTGGCCGCCACCAGGTGCCCGTGGTGGATCGGGTCAAACGTTCCGCCCATGACGCCCAGGCGACGCTTGCCCGGATTCGACGGGCCGTTTCCCGGGCCGCGCCGTACACCCTGCGCCATACCGCGCTCCGTGTCGCTCGCCGGACCGGTAGGCATGTCCTGCTCTCCCATGCGTGCAGACCCTACCGGCCCGGCCGACGGGCCCTGTCGCGCGGGCGTCAGCGGTCCCGGTTGAAGCGGGTGGTGATCCACAGCAGCAGCATCAGCGCGACGAAGGCACCGCCGCCGGTCAGGAGGGGGCTGAGGCTCTCGTGGTTGCCGCCGTGCTCCTCGCCCTCGGCGGCAAGTGTGACCAACTGGGCAGCGGTGCTGTGGAAGCTCATCTTCGGCAGGACCTATCCGATGGGGGTCCCCCCGCTCGAGCGAAGTCGAGAGTGGGGGAGGGCGGGATAAAGACTTCGGGACATCGTATGCGGGGGCTGTCGCCGACAGCACTCCGACTCCGCGGTCACTCCGACTCCGGCGTCGGGAACCTTCTGGCGGTCCTCAGTCGTCCCGTTTGTAGCCACGCAACAGGAACCAGCCGACCAGCACGCAGCCCACGACCATCACGATCAGCACGACCCGGAGGAGATTTCCCGCCCCCTGCTGCTCGGCGGCGCTCGCGGCCTGGGTGAGCCAGGACTCGGGGACATGCTCCATGACGTTCGACTCCTTCGCTGTACTGCCCGTCCACGGTATCTCCGCCTAGGCTGGGCCCCGCCTCGGGGGCCCAGAAGGCAATCCAACGCATGGGGGACCACATGCCAGAAGACAGCCACGAGAACGTACCGAGCAGGCAGCGCCGACGTTTCGAGGGGATCTCCTCCCGGGCGTACGAGCACCCCGCCGACCGCTCGGCCCTGGTCGCCCTGCGCAAGCTCAGCGGCTTCGACACCGTCTTCAAGGCGCTCAGCGGCCTGCTCCCGGAGCGCAGCCTGAGGCTGCTCTTCCTGTCGGACTCGGTGCGCGTCTCGGACGCCCAGTTCTCCCACCTGAACGACATGCTGCGCGACGCCTGTTACATCCTGGACCTGGAGAAGGTCCCGCCGATGTACGTCAACCAGGACCCGCAGCCGAACGCGATGTGCATCGGCCTGGACGAGCCGATCATCGTCGTCACCACCGGCCTCGTGGAGCTGCTCGACGAGGAGGAGATGCGTGCGGTCGTCGGCCACGAGGTGGGCCACGCGCTGTCCGGCCACTCCGTCTACCGCACGATCCTGCTCTTCCTGACCGGCCTCGCCCTGCGGGTGGCGTGGATCCCGCTCGGCAACCTCGCGATCATGGCGATCGTGACGGCCCTGCGCGAGTGGTTCCGCAAGTCGGAGCTGTCCGCGGACCGTGCGGGCCTCCTGGTCGGCCAGGACCTGAAGGCCTCGATGCGCGGCCTGATGAAGATCGCGGGCGGCAACCACCTGCACGAGATGAACGTGGACGCGTTCCTCGCCCAGGCCGAGGAGTACGAGGCCGGGGGCGACCTCCGCGACTCCGTGCTCAAGATCCTGAACGTGATGCCCCGCTCCCACCCCTTCACCACGGTCCGGGCGGCCGAGCTGAAGAAGTGGGCCGAGTCCCGCGACTTCCAGCGGATCATGGACGGCCACTACCCGCGCCGCGACGAGGACGGGAGCACCTCGGTCACGGACTCCTTCCGCCAGTCGGCGGCCAGCTACGCCAGCGATGTGAAGGACTCGAAGGACCCGCTGATGAAGCTGGTCAGCGACATCGCGGGCGGCGCGGGCGACCTCGGCGGCCGGGTGCGGCGCGGCTTCGGCGGCTTCGCGACCGGCTCGACCAAGACCCAGCCGCGAACCGAGACCCCCACCGACACCCCCGACGACGAGAGCCCCAACGGCAGCAACGGAAGCGGAACCACCTGATCACGTTCGGGCCGGGCGGTCCGAGCTGGAATCACAGCTTGGGCCGGGATCACGGCTTGAGCCGGGGTCACAGTTTGAGCCGGGATCACAACTTGGGCTGGGCACTGGCCGCCAGCGACCCGCACAGCGCCGTGGCACTGCCCGTGGCGTACGGGTCGGTGCCGGCCGGGCCGCCCGCCTTGCCCGTCTGTCCCGCGAGCAGCGGACGCAGCTGGTTCGTCGCGTCCTCGGCGCAGGCCAGCGGCCCGGCCTGGACGTACGAGACGACGACCTCGGTCTGCCGCATCCGCAGGTCGTCGCGGTCGAACCGGAAGTGCAGCTCGCGCCGGACGGTGAACAGCGAGGCCTTGGTGTCCTTGTCCGAGCCGGCCGGCCGCAGCGCGTAGACGAAGGTGTGGTCGGCGCTGACCTCAAGGGTGTCGGAGTCGGTCTCGGCGGCCGCCAGCGTGCCCTGCACCCGGATCTTGGGGTCGGCCAGCTCGACCTTTTTCGGGTCGAAGCGGACCAGCCAGCCGGTGGGCGCGTGCCGCCCGTCCGCGACGGGGTGCTCGAAGCTCTGGTCGAACTGGTCGAGCTGCTGCGGATCGAGCAGTATCCGTACGGACCGGGTGGCGCCGCCGGTGAGGACGTCCGGGTCGAGCGCGGACTCGACGAGGTAGTCCTTGGCCGTGGTCAGGGCGGTGACGACCTGGCTGTCCGAGAAGTGCTCGGTGCGCCGGGAGGCGGGCATCGTGATGCCGTCGGCGCCGATGCGGAACTGGTCGGCCGGGCTGTGCGCGTACAGCGCCTCGGTGTCGGCGGCGCCGGGCACGGCGCTCTGCGGCGCGAGCGGTATCACCGTCATCCGCAGCGGCTCGGGCGGCTTCGCGGTGGGGGTCTGGTACGGGTGGCGTACACCCATGTAGATCGCGGTGCCGAAGGCCACGGCGATCAGCAGGACGAGGATCAGCGCCTGCCGGGACAGTCCGCGGCGCAGTGGCGCGCGGCGGCGGACGGCCGGGGCGTGGTCGGCGATCCGCTCCTGGGCGGAGAACTCCTGGAGTCGGGCAGCACGGACGAACGACTCGTCGAAGACGACGGATCGGTACTCCTCCTCGCCACCGCCGGGGGCACCCTCGGGTGTCCCTTCAGGTGGGTCTCCAGGCCCGCCCATACATTCAGAGTAGGTCTCCTGGACCTCCGGTAAACGCCCTGGTACACGACAAGTTCTGACAGGTTCTCACCAGGGTCGTCACGGCATCCCGGACCGGCCCCGCAGGCTGCGGCGCAGGGATTTCAAACCTGTTCCGGGACCTGGCTTCGACCGGCTCCGGACCTGGTGTCACGGCGTGCGCGGCTCCGCCGAGAAGGCCGGCTGGGAGTAGTCGGCGGAGGCCGAGGGGCCCACTCCGGTGCCCTGTTCGAGTCCGGTGGAGGTGGGCGGCGTGACATGGTCCCGGCTGCCCGAGGAACCGCCCCGGTAGACCGCCGTGAAGGCGAGCGCGACCATGCCGATGCCCATCACGAGGGCGAGCATCCAGGCGACGGGGCGATGCCAGCGGGCCTGTTTCCCGTACGTCCCCGGGCTGCCGTAGCCGCCGTGCAGGACGTCGCGGTCGTCGAGGTCGTCCAGCTCCGGGTCGTGGCCGAAATCAGGGCGGCCGTCGGGCCCGAAGCCGTCCTCGTAGAGCTCGTCGTCGCCGCGCATGCCCCGGGAGTGCGCCCGGCGCGCCTCCGCCTCGGAGGCCTCGGCTCTCGCCTGCGCGGCGGACAGGAGGCGCTCGACGGCGGTCGGCTCGTGAACCGTAGCCGCCCGTACGAAGGCCTCGTCGAAGACCACGGAGGCGAACTCTTCGTCCGCACCCCCGCGGTCGCGGTCGTCGTCGGGCTCCCAGCCGTCAGGAAACGGCGTGCCCCCCACGTCCTCCGGCACGGATCCAGAGTAGACCGGGGTGGTCAATTTGGGCAGACGGTACGGAAATTCATCCGCCTGGCGAGACGTTTTCCCCGAGTGTTCCGCGGGATTCCCCGCGGGTCTCTCCGGGCGGGCTCAGCGCCGGATGTGTCCGTCGCCCGTGACGATGTACTTCGTGCTCGTCAGCTCCGGCAGCCCCATCGGCCCCCGCGCGTGCAGCTTCTGCGTGGAGATGCCGATCTCGGCGCCGAAGCCGAACTGGCCGCCGTCCGTGAAGCGCGTGGACGCGTTCACGGCGACCGTCGTCGAATCCACCAACTGGGTGAACCGGCGGGCCGCCTGCTGCGAGGTGGTGACGATCGCCTCGGTGTGCCCGGAGCTCCAGAGCCTGATGTGCGCCACGGCCTTGTCGAGCGAGTCGACGACGGCGGCCGCGATGTCGTACGACAGGTACTCGGTGTCCCAGTCCTCGGTCGTGGCCTCCACGACGGTCGCCCTGGAGTCCTTGGCGTACGCGAGGACACGCTCGTCGGCGTGCACGGTGACCCCGGCGTCCGCGAGGGCGTCGAGGGCGCGCGGCAGGAACTCGGGCGCGATGTCCTGGTGCACCAGGAGCGTCTCGGCGGCGTTGCAGACGCTGGGCCGCTGCGCCTTGGAGTTGATCAGGATGTCGATCGCCATGTCGAGATCGGTCTGCGCGTCCACGTACACGTGGCAGTTGCCGGTGCCCGTCTCGATGACCGGGACGATCGACTCCTGGACGACCGTGCGGATCAGCGAGGCGCCGCCGCGCGGGATGAGCACGTCGACGAGGCCACGGGCCCGCATCAACTCCCGTACGGACTCCCGGCCTTCACCCGGTACGAGCTGTACGGCGTCGGCGGGCAGGCCCGAGCCGCCGACCGCGTCGCGCAGCACCCGGACGAGCGCGGTGTTGGACTCGTACGCCGAGGACGAGCCGCGCAGCAGCACCGCGTTGCCGGACTTCAGGCACAGGGCGGCCGCGTCGACGGTCACGTTCGGCCGGGCCTCGTAGATGATCCCGACCACGCCGAGCGGGACGCGGACCTGCCGCAGGTCGATGCCGTTCGGCAGGGTCGAGCCGCGGACGACCTCGCCGACCGGGTCGGGCAGCGCCACCACGTCGCGCACGTCGGAGGCGATCGCACGGATCCGCTCGGGGGTGAGCGTCAGCCGGTCGATGATCGACTCGCTGGTGCCCGCCTCCCGGGCGCGCTCGACGTCCTTGGCGTTGGCCTCGACGATTTCGCTCGTACGGACTTCCAGCGCGTCCGCGATCGCGAGCAGCGCGTCGTCCTTCTCGGCCCGCGGCAGCGGAGCGAGGTCGGCGGCGGCGGCCTTGGCACGGTAGGCGGCCTGGGTGACCGGGGACATCGAGTCGTACGGAGAGAGCGTGGTCATAACACGCAGGGTAGTGCGCCCGCGAGAGCCGCTCAGCCGTTGTCCCATACCGCGAGACGCGGGCCGACACAGGCTTTAGTCCCGCTTTAGTCCGGCCCTAGAAAGGGTGTACGCCCACGGGGGTCGCCGGCAGGGGCCCGTAGCCCTCCGCGATCCGCTGGTGGTAGGTCTCGCGGTCGATGACCTCCAGGCCGACGATCTCCCAGGGCGGCAGCTTCGCGGTCTGGCGGTGCTCGCCCCACAGGCGCAGCGCGACCGCCGCCGCGTCGTGCAGATCACGGGCCTCCTCCCAGTAGCGGATCTCCGCGTGGTCGTTGGCGTACCGGCTGGTCAGCAGAAAGGGATGGTCGTGGGCCAGCTGTTCGAGCGCTCGCCTGACCTCCTTCAGCGGGGCCTCGCCGCCCGAGACGCTCAGCGTGACGTGCCACAGCCGCGGCAGGTCACGCGGGTCCTCGCCCTCGTACGTGTCGCCGGCCGCGACGCTGGTGAGGGCCCGCTCCTCGCCGACCGGACGGGAGCCGACACCACCGCGGGACGCCGCCGCCCCAGGGCGCACTCGTCTCACGACGGCCTCCTTTACGCATGGGTCCGCTCGGACTCCGGGGGTCTCCCTGAAACAAAGTTGAGCAGGTGGGGCGGCTCCGTGGGGCGGTTTTACGGAACGTCCACCGGCGAGGGCCGCCCTTTCGGCCGTTTACGGGTGCAGCAGCACCAGATCGTCCCTGTGTACGACTTCCCGTTCGTACGCGGGACCCAACTCGCGGGCCAGCTCGTGCGTGGAGCGGCCGATCAGCTGCGGGATCTCTTTCGCGTCGAAGTTGACCAGGCCCCGGGCGACCGCGTGCCCCGCGCTGTCGCGCAGCTCGACGGGGTCGCCCGCGACGAAGTCGCCCTCGACGGCCGCGATGCCCGCGGGCAGCAGCGAGGTGCGCCGCTCGACGACCGCGCGCACCGCCCCGTCGTCGAGCGTGAGCGCGCCCTGCGGGGTGGACGCGTGCTGGAGCCACAGCAGCCGGTCGGCGGAGCGGCGCCCGGTGGCGTGGAAGTACGTGCCGGTGTCGCGCCCCGCCAGGGCGTCGGCCGCGTGCACGGCGGAGGTGAGGACGACCGGGATGCCGGCCGCGGCCGCGATCCGGGCCGCCTCGACCTTGGTGACCATGCCGCCGGTGCCGATACCCGCCTTGCCCGCGCTGCCGATGTCGACGTGGGCGAGGTCCGCCGGGGTGCGCACCTCCGCTATCCGCGACGTGCCGGGCCTGCTGGGGTCGCCGTCGTACACCCCGGCCACGTCGGACAGGAGGACCAGCAGGTCGGCGCGTACGAGGTGGGCGACGAGTGCGGCCAGCCGGTCGTTGTCGCCGAAGCGGATCTCGTCCGTGGCAACCGTGTCGTTCTCGTTGACGACCGGCAGGGCGCCCATCGCGAGGAGCTTGTCGAGGGTGCGGGAGGCGTTGCGGTGGTGGGCGCGGCGGCTCATGTCGTCGGAGGTGAGCAGCACCTGGCCGACGCGGATGCCGTAGCGGGCGCAGGAGGCGGTGTAGCGGGCGACCAGCAGGCCCTGGCCGACGCTGGCGGCGGCCTGCTGGCGGGCGAGGTCCTTGGGGCGGCGGCGCAGGCCCAGGGGGGCGAGACCGGCCGCGATGGCACCGGACGAGACGAGGACGATCTCCCGCTCCCCGCCGCTGCGGCTCTTGGCGAGTACGTCCACGAGGGCGTCCACGCGGTCGGCGTCGAGGCCTCCCATCGCGGTGGTCAGCGACGAGGACCCCACCTTGACGACGATCCTGCGCGCTTCCGCCACGTCCTGTCTTGCTGCCGCCTGCGTTGCCGCTGACACGCTTTACCCCAATGTTCCGACCAGCCCGGTCTGTGCAATCTACGGGAGGGCGGGCCCTGGACGCCCCCGCGTTTCGAGTGGCGGGACGCCATGGGTGATCATAGGAACCAAGAAGCGGGCAGTCATTGGAAGACGTATCCCGCGCCTCACTGGTTCCCTTCCGTTTCATCCGATTTTCGGTGGTACGTCCTACGGAAGATTGCTAGGCGGGGCGCGGAAGTCATACGGTCAGTGGTCAACCTCTTCTTTTGCGAAGCCTTACCGGCTTCGTGAGGTCACCACCTCCCACGCGCTTCTCCCCCCATCCGTCGCACCCCTCGCAGGAGCCCATTCCGTGCCCTCCGCCGGACTCGCCCCCCGCCGCATCGTGCAGCTGTCCGCACTGTTCGCGATGTTCGCGCTCTTCACGGCCCAGATCATCTCCGCTCTGCTGCCGAACGTCCCGGTGTTCATCGCCGCGAGCGCGGGCGGCCTCGCCCTCGACGTGTATCTGCAGTACCGCAACCCCGGACTGCTGGCACTGCTGAGCAAGGTCCGCTTCGACATCACGGTCCGGCAGCTGCTGCGCGACATGCTGATCCTGGTGGGGCTCCTGAGGATCGAGGACATCAACCCGACGCGCGAGCAGGCGCCGCTGCTGATCGCCCTGTGCGTCTTCTACGCCCTGCACTTCGCCTGCCAGGCCGCCGCGATCATGGTCCGCCGCACCCGTACGCTGCCGATCGTCACCCGCAACATCGACGCGTCCGCGCTGCACCTGACCGCCGCGCCGCCGCGCATCCTGGCCCGCCGGCCGGGCCACCGCCTGCTCACCTTCTCCATCCCGACCACGATCGGCCTGATGGTCACCGCGGCCACCACGGACGCGTACTGGGGCGGTATCGGTCTCGGCGTCTCCATCGCCATGATCGGCGGCGGCACCTTCTTCCTCGCCACCTGGCTGCTCCCGAAGAAGCGCGCCAAGAGCGAGCAGAAGGTCATGGAGTGGCTGGACAAGTGGCTGGCCGGCTACCAGCCGACCGTGGCCATGTACTTCTCGGGCGGTACGACCTCCGCGTACCAGGCGAACATGTGGCTCTCCACCCTCTCCGCCGTCGACGCGAAGCCGCTGATCGTGCTGCGTGAGCGGTTCATGGTGCAGAAGATCGACGCGACCGACGTGCCGATCATCTGCTTCCCCAAGGTCTCGACGATGTTCTCGCTGGAGAACTCGACGCTGAAGATGATGCTGCACCCGGCCAACGCCGCGAAGACCTCGCAGGTCCTGCGCATCCCCACGGTCAAGCACGCCTTCATCAACCACGGCGAGAGCGACAAGCTGTCCTCCTGCAACCCGTACGCGAAGGCGTACGACGAGGTGTGGGTGGCAGGCCCCGCGGCCCGCGAGCGGTACGCGCTGGCCGAGGTCGGCGTCGAGGACAAGGACATCGTGGAGGTGGGCCGCCCGCAGCTGGCGCCGATCCGCCCCTTCTCCGGCGCGCCCACCGGCACATACACGACCGTGCTGTACGCGCCCACCTGGGAGGGCTGGGACGGCAACCCGGGCAACACGTCGGTGGTGCTGGCCGGCGAGAACGTCGTCCGCGGGCTCCTCGCCGACGAGGGCGTACGGCTCCTCTACAAGCCGCACCCGATGACCGGTTCCGTCGACCCGCGCGCGGGCGCCGCGAACGAGCGCATCAAGGCGATGATCCGCGAGGCCAACACCAAGCGGTCGGGCGCCCGTCCGGACGCCGGTGCCGCCGCCGAACTGACGCGCCGCACGGCCGAGTTGGACAAGCTCACGTCCACCGCCTTCCGGGAGAGCGCGGACGAGATGGAGCGGATGCTGATCCAGGGCACGCCGCGGGGCAGCCGCGAGGCCGCCATCGTCGAGGCCACGCTGGCCTGGGAGAAGGCGTACTGGGCGTCCTTCCCGGAGTGGGAGCACCAGATCATCACGGACGCGCGGCCGGCCATCTTCGCCTGCTTCAACCAGGCGGACCTGCTGATCAGTGACGTCTCGTCGGTCGTCTCCGACTGGCTGTCGAGCGAGAAGCCGTACGCGGTCGCCAACACCTCGGGGATGCCCGAGGCGGCGTTCCGTGCGGGCTTCCCGACGGTGTCCGCCGGCGTCATCCTCACGCCGGGCGCCGAGGGCGTACCGGCGCTCCTGGAGTCCGTGCGGCACCCGGAGAAGGACCACTTCACGGCGGCCCGCGCCGAGCTCAAGGAGCACCTGCTCGGCCCCTCCGACCCGCCGTCGCTGGCCCGCTTCAACGCGGCGATCGACGACCTGTGCACGGCGGCCGACGAGCGGCGCGGGCGGATGGAGTCGCGGCTCGCCGCGGAGATTCCCTCGCCGCGGTCCGCGGCGGAGGATGCCGCTGAGGAGGCTGCGCAGGAGCCCAACGGTGCGGAGGACTCCGTCAATGCTTAGCCGTTGACGCGTGAGCGAGTGAGAACGAGGGCCCCGGAGAATCTCCGGGGCCCTCGTTCTCGTGCGTGGTGTTGCGTACGTGTTCGGCTGCGGGCCGGTGGGGGCTTGTCGCGCAGTTCCCCGCGCCCCTTACGGGGCGCGACCAGCCCCCACCGGCCTGCACGATGCCTAGCCCTCGAACGGCTCGAAGTCGTCGAATTCCTTTTCCGAGTCGTCCCGCTCCGCCTGCTTGTCGCGGCGGCGGGTGACGGCGGGGCGCGGGGCCTCGAAGCGGTGGTCCTCACCACGGCGGCCCAGCATTTCGGCACCGGCCATGACCGTGGGCTCCCAGTCGAAGACGACCGCGTTGTCCTCGGGGCCGATGGCGACGCCGTCGCCCGAGCGGGCGCCCGCCTTCATCAGGGACGCTTCGACGCCGAGGCGGTTGAGGCGGTCGGCGAGGTAGCCGACGGCCTCGTCGTTGCTGAAGTCGGTCTGACGGACCCAGCGCTCGGGCTTCTCACCGCGCACGCGGAAGAGGCCGTCCTCCTCCTGGACCACCGTGAAGCCGGCGTCGTCGACCGCCTTCGGGCGGATGACTACGCGGGTGTCCTCTTCCTGGGGCTTCGCCGCGCGTGCCTTCGCGACCACGTCGGCGAGGGCGAAGGACAGCTCCTTCAGGCCGGTGTGGGCCACCGCGGACACCTCGAAGACGCGGTAGCCGCGTGCCTCCAGGTCCGGGCGGACCATCTCGGCCAGCTCCTTGCCGTCCGGTACGTCGATCTTGTTGAGGACGACGAGCCGCGGACGGTTGCCGAGGCCGCCGTACTGCTTCAGCTCCTCCTCGATCATGTCGAGGTCGGAGATCGGATCACGCTCGGACTCTAGGGTCGCGGTGTCGAGGACGTGCACCAGGACCTCGCAGCGCTCGACGTGGCGCAGGAACTCCAGGCCCAGGCCCTTGCCCTGGCTGGCACCGGGGATGAGGCCCGGCACGTCGGCGATCGTGTAGACCGTCGAACCGGCCGTCACCACACCGAGGTTGGGGACGAGGGTCGTGAACGGGTAGTCCGCGATCTTCGGCTTGGCGGCCGACAGCACGGAGATGAGCGACGACTTGCCCGCGCTGGGGAAGCCGACGAGCGCCACGTCGGCGACCGTCTTCAGCTCAAGGACGATGTCCTGGAGGCCACCGGGCACGCCGAGGAGCGCGAAGCCGGGCGCCTTGCGGCGGGCCGAGGACAGCGCCGCGTTGCCGAGGCCGCCCCGGCCGCCCTCCGCGGCCACGTACGTCGTCCCGTGGCCCACCAGGTCCGCGAGGACGTTCCCGGCCTTGTCATGGACGACCGTGCCGTTCGGCACCGGCAGGACCAGGTCCTGGCCGTCCTTGCCTGACCGGTTGCCGCCCTCGCCGGGCTTGCCGCTGGTGGCCTTGCGGTGCGGGGAGTGGTGGTAGTCGAGGAGCGTCGTGACCGACTGGTCGACGACCAGGATCACGTCGCCGCCACGGCCGCCGTTGCCGCCGTCGGGTCCACCGAGCGGCTTGAACTTCTCCCGGTGGACGGAGGCACAGCCGTGGCCCCCGCTACCCGCGGCGACATGCAGCTCGACGCGGTCCACGAAGGTGGTCATGGGATGTGCCTCCAGTTACGTACGAAAAATCTCTGCTCAGCAGATTCCAGATCAGTTGATCTCTGCTCAGTTGAAACACGCGAAAGGCGGACCCGCTTCCCGAACGGGAAGTGAGGTCCGCCTCGCGAAAGATCCGGTCAGGCGACCGGAACGATGTTCACGACCTTGCGGCCACGGTGCGTACCGAACTCGACCGCACCGGCGGCCAGCGCGAACAGCGTGTCGTCCTTGCCACGGCCGACGCTCGCGCCGGGGTGGAAGTGGGTGCCACGCTGGCGGACCAGGATCTCACCGGCGTTGACGACCTGACCGCCGAAGCGCTTCACGCCGAGCCGCTGAGCATTGGAGTCGCGACCGTTCCGGGTGGACGATGCGCCCTTCTTGTGTGCCATCTCTCCTCAGTCCCTTACTTCGCAGCCGCGGGGATCTCAGTGACCTTGATCGCCGTGTACTGCTGGCGGTGGCCCTGACGACGGCGGTAGCCGGTCTTGTTCTTGTAGCGAAGGATGTCGATCTTGACGCCCTTGTGGTGGTCCACGATCTCGGCCTGGACCTTGATGCCGGCAAGCACCCACGGGTCGCTGGTGACCGCGTCACCGTCGACAACGAGCAGGGTCGAGAGCTCGACCGTGTCGCCGACCTTGGCCGTGGGAATCTTGTCAACCTCAACGGTGTCGCCGACAGCAACCTTGTGCTGGCGACCACCGCTGCGCACGATGGCGTACACGCGGATCTCTCTCTCACTCGAAATCGGAATCCCCGCAGTCCAGCCGCCGACAGAAGCAGGCGGCCTCTCCCGGGGCGCGAGCCATCGGGAGGAAGAGGTTTACGGGAATGCGGCATATCTATGGACACGCCGAGGGTCAAGGTTACGGGGCCCCGACCTGGGGGTCAAACCGGGTCCGGGCCGTGCCCCGACCCGGTCCGCGCGGGGCCTACGCGATCGGCTTCTCGCCGTCCGCGGGCAGCGGCTTCACGCCCTTGCACAGGTCCGTGGCGTCCGCGGTGCCCGGGTAGGCGACCTTGGCCACCCGGTCGAAGTGGATCCGGTACATGTCGTGCACGGAGTCGTCGTCGACCTTCACGATCGACTCGTCGTTCTCGCGCAGCGCGGGGCCCGTGTAGTTCCCCGAGCCGGTGAAGCTGACCTTGTTCTTCACGCCGTCGTACATGCCGTCGACGAGGATGTACTTGGAGTGGATGATGTACGGCACCGAGAGCTTCTGGCCGGGGTTCAGCGGGTCCCGTTCGTCGTTGTAGCAGCGCACGGTCGGGCCGCCGGTGGTGTGCATCTTCTCCCAGGTCCCCGCGGTACCGCCGGTGCTCTTGGCGCTGTCCGACTCCGCGTAGACGATGCTCACGGAACAGCCCGCCTTCTTCAGCGAGACCAGCTTCTCGGCGATCGCCAAGCGGGTGATCTTGAAGATCGCCACCCGGACCCTGGTCGACTGGGTGACGCCCGCGGTGTCCTTGTACTTGCAGGTGACGTTGTTGAGCACCGAGTACACCGTGTCGGTGTCCCGGGTGTTGCCGGCCCGCGGGAAGAAGTACGCCTTGTAGCGGCCGTTGCTCACCGTGCGGTAGTTCCAGGACTGCCAGTCCTGCCCGACCATCGAGTCGAAGTAGTCCGCGTACGCGTCGTACATCGTCGGGTTGTTGGGCAGCAGCAGCGCGTCGTTGAAGAAGCGGGTGTGCGCGGACGGCGTGGAGTTCGACGTCGTCTCGACGACCACGTTCGTGGCGCCCTGGACCGCGGAGAACAGCCAGAACTTGTTGTGCATGATCGACTGCCCGAACTTCGGGTCGCCGAGACAGGACTTGTTCTCCGGACAGGTCGAGACGTACGAGCCCTGCGTACGGTCCGTGCCGAGCCCCGAAGCGAGCGTGCTGTACGCCGTGTTGGCCGGGCGGTCGCTGATGCTGGACTCGTCGAGCAGGACCTGCACGTTCACGCCGCGGTTCCTGGCGGCGACGAGGGCGTTGACGACCCCGGCCTCCCAGATGTGGTAGACCGCGACCTTGATCGTGGAGCCGGGCAGCGCGGCGTCGGTCAGCTCGATCAGCCGTGTGCGGATCACGGTCTGCTGGGCGGTGTCCGTACTGAGCGGATCGTTGAAGATCGGCCCCTCGGTCCACGTCGGGTTGTCCACGGCATCCGCGGTCCCCGCCGACGTGGCGACCTGGACACCCGCCGCGGAGAGCACCGTGGCCAGCGCGACGGCCTGCCGCCCTCCCCTGACCGGCTTCACGGCACGGTGCCGCCCAGTGCCCTGCAGGCGCACGCGCGCCATGAGATCCCCTCCCTGACACGTGTGAGCGTTCTCCCCAACGCGCACGCGTGTGTTCATGCGAATGACCGAGTGAGTTTTGCACGCAGATGATCGCGTTCCAAGAGGCGGGGGGTGAATGTGAGATCTGTGATGCCCCTGAAAACATGTCAGGGCATACCAAACCGGGCGGCCCGTACGGCAGTTCACTCCCCTGGTCAGGAGTACGCCGACGCCCCCTGACCGGCGGAGTGACCGCTGGTCAGGGGGCGTCGTGGACGAGGCGCGTGCCTCGGGTGCGGTGCTCAGTCCTCGTCGGTGGCGGCCGAGACCGTGGACGGCGTCTGCTGTGACGCCGCCGCGGTCTTCTTCGACGTCGACTTCGCGGCCGTCTTGGCGGTCTTCGTCGCCTTCTTGGCCACGGTCTTCTTGGCGGCGGTCTTCTTGGCCGTCGTCGTCTTCTTGGCGGCGGTCTTCTTGGCGGCCGCCTTCTTGGCCGTCTTACGGGCCGTCTTCTTGGCCGGGGCCGCCTCCTGCTCGCCGGAAGCCTCCGTGGTGGCCTCCGCGGGCGCCTCGGCCGGCTTCTCGGCCGCCTGTGCCGGAGCCTCCGCCGGGGCCGAGGGGACGACCATGACGGCCGACTCCTCGGACGCGGTGGGCGCGGTGGCCTTACGGACCGCACGACGGCGCGCACGGGGCGGCGCGGCACTGTCGGCGACGGGCTCCGCCTTCGGCTCGGCCTCGGCGACCGGCTCGGCCTTGGGCTCGGCGGGCGCGGCGACCGGCTCGGTGACGGTCACCACGGTCTCCTCGGCCGCGTTGGGCGAACCGGCCGGCGCGGAGACCTTGCGGGTCGCCCGACGGCGGGTACGGCCCTTGGGCGCGGCGTCGTCGGCGGCCGGGGCCTCGACGACCGGCGCCTCGACGACCGGATCCTCGGCGGCGACGGGCTCGGCGTGCGCGACGGCCGCCGGCTCCGGCTGCACGGGGCGCGCGGTCTCCTCCTCCGGCGTCACGGTCTGAGCGGTCGGAGCCTCGGCCCGGCGCTCGGACCTGCGGGACTCGGACCTCGGAGCACCCGCCGGAGCGGACGCGCGCCGGCTGGTACGGCGCCGCGAGCGGCCACGGGTGGCCGCGGCCTCGGCCTCGGCGGCGCTGCTGTACAGATCCTCGTCCGGCACGAAGGCGGGTTCGGGCAGGGCGACGGGCTCGGCGACCTCCGCGGCGACCTCGTCCACGGTCTCAGCCGCCTCGATCGTCTCGATCGGCTCGATCGTCTCCGGCTCGTGCGTGTGCTCCTGCTCGGCGCCGCCACGGCCGCGCTTCTTGCGCTTGCCGCCGCCTCCGGCGGAGGTCGGCTGCTCCATGTGCACGATCACGCCACGGCCGTTGCAGTGCACGCAGGTCTCGGAGAACGACTCCAGCAGGCCCTGGCCGACCCTCTTTCGGGTCATCTGGACGAGGCCCAGCGAGGTGACCTCGGCCACCTGGTGCTTCGTACGGTCGCGTCCCAGGCACTCCAGGAGGCGGCGCAGCACCAGGTCGCGGTTGGACTCCAGGACCATGTCGATGAAGTCGATGACGACGATGCCGCCGAGGTCGCGCAGCCGCAGCTGGCGCACGATCTCCTCGGCCGCCTCCAGGTTGTTCCTGGTGACCGTCTCTTCGAGGTTGCCGCCCTGACCGGTGAACTTTCCGGTGTTGACGTCGATGACGATCATGGCTTCGGTCTTGTCGATCACGAGGGAGCCGCCGGACGGCAGCCAGACCTTGCGGTCGAGCGCCTTGGCGAGCTGCTCGTCGATCCGGTACGTCGCGAAGACGTCGACCTCGGAGGTCCACCTCGACAGGCGGTCGGCCAGGTCGGGCGCGACATGGGCGACGTACCCGTGGATGGTCTCCCACGCCTCGTCGCCGCTGACGATGACCTTGGTGAAGTCCTCGTTGAAGATGTCGCGGACCACGCGGACGGTCATGTCCGGCTCGCCGTAGAGCAGCGTCGGCGCGTTCGAGCTGCCGCCGCTCTTCGCCTTCTTCTGGATGTCCTCCCACTGCCCCTGCAGCCGCTCGACGTCACGGCGCAGCTCGTCCTCGCTGGCGCCCTCGGCCGCGGTGCGCACGATGACGCCCGCGTCCTCGGGGACGATCTTCTTGAGGATGGTCTTCAGACGCGCGCGCTCGGTGTCGGGCAGCTTGCGGCTGATGCCGGTCATCGAGCCCTCGGGCACGTAGACCAGGTAGCGGCCGGGCAGCGAGACCTGGCTGGTCAGGCGGGCACCCTTGTGGCCGATCGGGTCCTTCGTGACCTGCACGAGGACCGACTGGCCGGACTTCAGCGCGCTCTCGATGCGGCGGGGGCCGTTGGCCATGCCCAGCGCCTCGAAGTTGACCTCACCGGCGTAGAGCACCGCGTTGCGGCCCTTGCCGATGTCGATGAAGGCGGCCTCCATCGACGGCAGCACGTTCTGGACCTTGCCCAGGTAGACGTTGCCGACGTACGAGGTCGACTGCTCCTTGTTGACGTAGTGCTCCACGAGCACGTTGTCCTCAAGGACGCCGATCTGGGTGCGCTCGCCGCTCTGGCGGACGACCATCACACGCTCGACGGCCTCGCGGCGGGCCAGGAACTCGGCCTCGGTGATGATCGGAACGCGACGGCGGCCCTGCTCACGCCCTTCACGACGGCGCTGCTTCTTCGCCTCCAGGCGAGTCGAGCCCTTGATGGACTGCACCTCGTCCGAGGCGTCGGTCCGCTCTTCCTTCTTGGTGCGCGGCTCACGGACCTTGACGACCGTGCGCTCGGGGTCGGCCTCGGCCGGCTCGGCGTCGACGGGCGCGTCACCGGCACGACGGCGACGGCGGCGACGGCGACGGCTGCTGCTGGAGCCGCCGGCGTCCTCGCGGTCGTCCTCGTCGGCGTCCTCAGCGTCCTCGTCGGTCCGCCCGGCGGTGTCCTCGGCGTCCTGGCCCGTCTGCTCGGACGCGTACTCGTCGCTGTCCGCGGAGTCACCGTCCGACTCGGCGGACTCACCCCGGCGACGGCGCCGGCCACCGCGGCGACGGCGCCGACGCGAGCCGGTGTCCTCGGACTCGTCACCCTCGGCGGCGTCCTCGGCGGACTCCTCGTCGCCCTGCTCGTCGATCTCGGGGGCCGTGGGGGTCTCGACGACCTCCGCGGCGGCGGGCTCCTCCGCCACTGCCTTCCGGCGGCGGCGCCGACGCGGTCCGCCGGTCTCCTCCTCGGGGGCGGGAGCCTGCTGGACCTGCTGCTGGACCGGCTCGGCGGCCTCCTCGGCCTCTTCCGGCTCCTCGACGGACCCGGCAGCGGCGGCGGCCGCGGCGCGCTCCGGCGTCTGGAACATCGGCTCGGTGAAGACGGGCGCCTGGAACACGGCGACGGCGGGTCGCCGCGCCGGACGGCGCCCGGACTCCTCCTCGGTCTCCTCGGGCTCCACTGCCTTCTGCGGCGCGGGCGCGGAGAAGCCGCCGGCCGCCTTGCGCGTGGCCCGGCGCCTGGCACGCCGCGGGGTGGCGTCCTCGGTCTCGGCGGGGGTCTCGGCCTCGGCGGCCCGGTCGTTCCTGGCAGCGGCCACGGGGGCCTCCCTGCGCTCGTCGCGGACAACGGCCTCGGTGGGCTCGGTCGCGGTGGATGCCGCGGCGCGTTCCGCCTTCGGCGTGGTGGCGCGGCGGGTGGGCTCGGCGGCGTCCTCTGCGGGCGCCTCCGCTGTCTCGGATGTCTCCGCCTGCGGCGCGCCGGCGGGCGCGGTGGCGCGGCGCGTGGCACGACGGCGCGTACGGCGAGGAGCGGCGTCCTCGGCCTCGACGGCCGGGGCCTCTTCGGCGGCCGGGGCGGGGGTGGTGGCCTGGGCGCCGACGGGCTCATCGGCCTCGTCGGACGCGGTGGTCACGGGGGTTTCGGTGGCCACCGGGGCCTCGGTGTCGGCCGCCTGCGGCGCCCCCGCGGGAGCGGACGCACGCCGAGTGGCACGACGACGCGAACGCGGCGCCGGGGCTACGGCCTCCTCGGCCACAGGCTCAGCGGCAGACACCGGCACCTCGGGCTCCGCCTCCACGGCCGGAGCGACGGCAACCGTCTCAGACACGGGCGCCTCGCCGCCTGGCGCGGCAGCAGACCCGCTGGTCTCCGCCGACTCGGCGCCCTGCGGCGCGCCGGCGGGAGCGGACGCACGCCGAGTGGCACGACGACGCGAACGCGGAGCGGGAGCGGCCTCTTCGGCCACGGGCTCAGCGGCGGACACCGGCACCTCGGGCTCCGCCTCCACGGCCGGAGCCGCGACAACGGTCTCGGACACGGCCGCCTCATCACCCGACGCGGCGGACCCACTGGTCTCCGCCGACTCGGCCGCCTGCGGGGTACCGGTGGGAGCAGACGCACGCCGAGTGGCACGACGACGCGAACGCGGAGCGGGGGCGACCTCTTCGGCCACGGGTTCCGCCACCGGTTCGGGTTCCGCCACTGGTTCGACCACGGCCTCAGCGGGCGCGGTCTCCACCTGGGCGGCCGCCGTCTCGACGGTCTCGGCCGTCTCAGCTGTGTCTTCGGGCTCCTCCGTCGCGAGATCGGCGGAGCTCACGGCCGGTATGGCCGGCGCGGTGGTCTCTGCCGCGGCCTCGGAGGCCGCCGAGGGCGGTCCTGCGGGCCGCGACGCGGCACGGCGGCGCCTGCGCGGCGGCAGCGTGTCGCTGGGGGTGTTGTTCTCGGAACCCTCAACGGGTTCGGTCGGCTCGAGCATGCGGGTGGATCTCCCGTCAGGCTCCCGGGCGCCGCACCTGGTCCGGTGACGTCCGCGGCTCGCGCGATGCGCGGTGCCGCCGTCCGGGGCGCGGGCGCCGCACGGGAGCTCTCTGTGTCCTGTCTCGCCGGTTCCGTACGCCATGTGTGCGTACGGCCTGGCGAAAGTCTTCTGGTCGGTGCGCTGCCCGACCCAGGTGGCTCCCGGATACAAGGGCGGCGCTTCGACGTACGTCCTTACGCGGGACCTTCCGGCACCGGCGCCTTCGCGGCGGCAGTGATCGCGTCCCCGGAAAAAGCTCCTGGGGCGGCTGCCACTGCCTCGCGGTCGGGCGCGAGCGGGTCGGTCACCGTGCCGGTCTCTTCATCGAAAAGCCCCTGCGCCAGCCTGGTCACCGCTGCGGGGACCGGCGGCGCCAGGTCGGCCACAGCTCGGAGACCGGACAGGACGTCGTCGGGTCGAACGGCAGGCGTCACGTGCCGAACAACCAGCCGCAGTATCGCACAGGGCTGGTCGGTCGGCCTATCGGCCTGTGGACTGTCGGCCTCGGACTGCTCAGACCGTGCCGTGTGCACCTCCAGGCTCGCGACAGCGCCGCGGGCGTCGAAGGTACGCATGCCGTTCTTCGTCTTGCGCTGTACCTCGACCGCGTCGGCCGACTTGAAGGCGTCGACCGCGCGCTCCGCGTCCTCGGGTGCCACGCCGTCGAGGCGCAGTTCCCACACGGAAGCCGTGAGCCGGTCGGCGAGACCCGACGTACGGGCCTCCACCGCGTCGATGATGTCGAGCCCGGCGGGCAGCGACTCGTCGAGGAGCTCGCGCAGCTTGTCGGGATCGCGCGCGTCGGTGAGCGCGATCTCCAGGTACTCGGCCTCACTGCCCGTGCCGGTGGGTGCGGCATTGGCGTACGACACCTTCGGGTGCGGCGTGAACCCCGCCGAGTACGCCATGGGCACCTCGGAGCGGCGCAGCGCACGTTCGAAGGCACGCTGGAAGTCACGGTGGCTGGTGAACCGGAGGCGGCCGCGCTTGGTGTAGCGCAGTCGGATGCGCTGCACCGCGAGTGCGGGCGGCGGGCCTTCGGGCTGTCGCTTGCCCAGTGTCGTTCAGTCCTTCGTGAGAGCGGTCGTACTGCTACCTAGAGTACGTGTCCCGTCGGCCGGCGGTTCCCGCCGGGAGCGACCGGGCCCGGGTCACAGGTGCCCGCCGGGCTTGGCCAGGCTCACCGGTTCGGGATCGCTCCGGGGCTCGGCCAACGGCACCGGATCGGGTTCCCGGGGTGCTCCGAACAGCATCCGCCGGATGTCGGCCCGGGTCTGCCGGGCCGTCTCACGGGCGCTCGCCAGGGCCTGCCGGGTGGCGCGCCCCACACTCCGGGCGGCCTGCGCCGCGGGCCGCCAGACGGTGTCCCGTACGAGGTGTCCGACGGGGGTGAGCACGCACTTGTACACCCATCGCACCGGCTCCACGAAGATCCACCGGAAGAGTCGTCCGAGGAACCGCCCGACGGCGAGCGACACATACCCGGCGACCCGCCACGCGTGCCCCAGTGCCTCGCCGATCTCGCGGGCGACCACGGCGAGGGCCCGCCCGACCGGCGCGAGCACCCATCGCCACAGGGCGACCGCGGGCACGACGAAGATCCACCGCAGGAGGGTCCCGATCCCCACCGCGAGCAAGGTCACCCCCGCCCAGATCCCGCGCCCCACCCATGTCATACCGGCCCACAGTCCCCCACCGACCCATGTCATGCCGCCCCACAGACCCCCACCGACCCATGTCATGCCGCCCCACAGACCACGGGAGACCCACACGACGCCGGCCCACACGCCACTGGCGACCCACACGACCCCGGTCCAGATCCCCCGGGAAACCCATGTCACGCCCGCCCACACACCGAGGCAGACCCATGTGATCCCACCCCACAGACCCCGCGCGACCCAGGCCAGCCCGGCCCCGAAGCCCAGGGCCGCCCAGGCGATTCCCCGCCCGATCGGCGCGAGCAGCCACCGGTGCAACGCGCCCGCGGGGGTGACCACCAGCACCCGCCACAGCCAGGCGCACCCGGCCCCGATCCCCCGCAACACCCACACGACACCGTGTCCGAGCGGCGTCAGCACCGCCTCGTACAGCCACCCGGCGGGCACGACGAGCAGCACATGGCCGAGCCAGACCAGCGCCTTCCCCACCGGCACGACCACGTACCGCCACAACCCCACCCACGGCCAGACGAACACCGCCTTGCCCAGCCACAACAGCACGTGTCCGAGACCGGTCAGCAGCCACCCGATCGCCCGCCCCACCGGCCGGAACACCGTATCCGTGAGGAACCGCCCGACGACGACCAGCGCGTCCCACACCATCCGCACCGGCAGGACCAGCAGGAACACCACGATCCGCACCGGAATCCGGATCGCGACGGCAAGGCACCCCTCGGGAGCGGCCCCCTGCCGCGGCACAGGCGCCGCGGCGGCCACAGGTGTCCCGGTCCCAGCGGTCGCAGAGCTGCTCGCAGGCGTCTCGGGGAGCGCGGGCGACGCGGGCGGTGGCGACTTTTCCAGGTCCATGACGGCGAAGACGCGTCAGCGGCCGGTATGGATCCAGAAGCGCAGCTTTCCGCCCCGTTCGTCCTCGAACTCTCCACCGTTGGCCTCGATGACCTTGCGGGATCCGATGTTGGTGCCGTCGCAGGTGACGAGGATCCGGTCGAGCCCGAGACCACGCGCGTGCGGCAGGACGTCACGGAGCATGGCCGTGGCGTAGCCCTTCCTACGCCCCGTGGGACGTACGCCATAGCCGATGTGACCACCGAAGTCGCGCAGATGCGGAGTAAGACGGTGACGTATCTGAATCCGGCCCAGATACGTGCCCCCGTCCACGTACCAGAACCAACTGCCCGGCACGAAGCCCGCCGGGCGCCGGCCTTCCGCCAGCTCCTCCTCCCGGACCGCCGCGACATAGCGCGCGAACCCGTCCGGCTCCTGCCAGTCGCCGCCGTACACGGCGAGCTCCCGCTTGAGGGTGTTTCCGAAGTGCTCGCCCTCGTCGAGGTTCTCGCGTACGGCATCCAGAAAGGAGCTCCGGAAACGGGCGTCGGGCCTGACAAGCTGCGGCATCACCTCATTGTGCCGCGCCGCGCACACCGCCTCAGTGCGTGTGCCCGCTACCCGCGGGCTGCTTGACCGTCAGCGGCAGCAACTTCTTGCCCGTGGGACCGATCTGGATGGAAGTGTCCATCTGAGGGCACACCCCACAGTCGAAACAAGGCGTCCACCGGCAGTCCTCGACCTCTGTCTCGTCGAGGGAGTCCTGCCAGTCCTCCCACAGCCAGTCCTTGTCGAGGCCGGAGTCGAGGTGGTCCCAGGGGAGGACCTCCTCGTAGGTGCGCTCGCGGGTGGTGTACCAGTCGACGTCCACACCGACGGCAGGGAGCGTCTTCTCGGCGCAGGCCATCCACCGGTCGTACGAGAAATGCTCGCGCCAGCCGTCGAAGCGGCCGCCGTCCTCGTAGACGGCGCGGATGACCGAGCCGATGCGGCGGTCGCCGCGGGAGAGCAGGCCCTCGACGATGCCGGGCTTGCCGTCGTGGTAGCGGAAGCCGATGGAGCGGCCGTACTTCTTGTCGCCGCGGATCTTGTCGCGGAGCTTCGTCAGACGGGCGTCCGTGTCCTCGGCGCTCAGCTGCGGCGCCCACTGGAACGGCGTGTGCGGCTTGGGGACGAAGCCGCCGATCGACACCGTGCAGCGGATGTCGTTCTGGCCGGAGACCTCGCGGCCCTTCTGGATCACGTTCATCGCCATGTCGGCGATCTGCATGACGTCGTCGTCGGTCTCGGTCGGCAGGCCGCACATGAAGTACAGCTTCACCTGGCGCCAGCCGTTGCCGTAGGCCGTCGCGACGGTCCTGATCAGGTCCTCTTCCGAGACCATCTTGTTGATGACCTTGCGCAGGCGCTCGGAGCCGCCCTCGGGGGCGAACGTCAGGCCCGAGCGGCGGCCGTTGCGGGTCAGCTCGTTGGCCAGGTCCACATTGAACGCGTCCACGCGGGTGGACGGGAGGGAGAGACCGACCTTGTCCTCCTCGTACCGGTCCGCCAGGCCCTTCGCGATGTCGCCGATCTCCGAGTGGTCCGCGGACGACAGGGAGAGGAGGCCGACCTCCTCGAAGCCCGTCGCCTTCAGGCCCTTCTCGACCATCTCGCCGATGCCGGTGATCGAGCGCTCGCGCACCGGGCGCGTGATCATGCCCGCCTGGCAGAAGCGGCAGCCGCGCGTGCAGCCGCGGAAGATCTCCACCGACATGCGCTCGTGGACCGTCTCGGCGAGCGGGACGAGCGGCTGCTTGGGGTACGGCCATTCGTCCAGGTCCATGACCGTGTGCTTGCTGACCCGCCACGGGACGCCGCTCTTGTTCGGTACGACGCGGGCGATGCGGCCGTCGGAGAGGTACTCGACGTCGTAGAACGCCGGGATGTACACCGATCCCGTCCTCGCGAGGCGGAAGAGGACCTCCTCGCGGCCACCGGGCCGGCCCTCCGCCTTCCAGGCGCGGATGATCGCGGTCATGTCGAGCACGGCCTGCTCGCCGTCGCCGATGATCGCCGCGTCGATGAAGTCGGCGATCGGCTCGGGGTTGAAGGCGGCGTGGCCGCCGGCCAGCACGATCGGGTCGTCGAGCGTGCGGTCCTTGGCCTCCAGCGGGATGCCGGCCAGGTCCAGCGCCGTCAGCATGTTCGTGTAGCCCAGCTCCGTGGAGAAGCTGAGGCCGAACACGTCGAAGGCCTTGACCGGCCGGTGACTGTCCACTGTGAACTGCGGCACCTTGTGCTCGCGCATCAGCTCTTCGAGGTCCGGCCACACGCTGTACGTGCGCTCGGCGAGCACGCCCTCGCGCTCGTTCAGTACCTCGTAGAGGATCATGACGCCCTGGTTGGGCAGTCCGACCTCGTACGCGTCCGGGTACATGAGCGCCCAGCGGACGTCACAGGCGTCCCAGGGCTTGACCGTGGAGTTGAGCTCTCCTCCGACGTACTGGATCGGCTTCTGCACATGCGGGAGCAGAGCTTCGAGCTGCGGGAACACCGATACAGCGGTTTCGGCAGGCATCTCGCGAACTTTCGTGAGCTGACAAGGGGGACCCTCAACACTAACCCGCCCGGGGGTACCTCTCAGACGCCCATCCCGCCCCGGATCGTGCCCCACGCCCCGGGCAGCGCGGCCTCCACCGACGCGGCGGCCTGCTCCTCCCTCGCGTACAGCACCCCGTACGTGAAGGCGCTCTCGCCCGCCGCGTGGGCCTGGGTCGCGACATCACGCAGGGCGAGCCGGGCCATCACGCTGTCCTGGTGCTCGCCGAGCAGCCCTTGCAGCGACTTCATCGACTTGACCAGGCCCGAGGCGGGGCCGCCAAGCGCGGGGGCGGCGGTCTCCGCCGCGTACCGGGTGCGCTTGGCCTTCTTGCGGGCGTCGTGGACGGCGAGGTCGCGGTCCGGGCCCGGGGGCAGCTCGATGGCCTGCCCGACCAGGGCGGACAGCTTGTCGAAGTCCTTGCGCACGGCGGTGGCGATGACCTTCTCCGGTCGGCCCGAGGCCGCCTTGAGCAGCGGTGGACCGGCGACGAGCGCGTCCAGGGCGCCGAGCAGCTCCAGGTACCGCCGGCCGTCGAGGACCGAGATCAGATGGCGCCGGGAGCCGGAGCGGCGGGCGTGCGACCAGGTGCGCAGGCGGGTGCGGACGGGCCCGGTGAGCAGGGTGCGCGGGAGTTCGTCGAGGGCCCCGGTGAGCCGCTCGGTGAGGACTTCCTGGTCGCGGTCGACGCCCAGTTCGCCGGCCAGCCACTTCAGCTCGTCGCCGATCGGGTCGGTGACGGTCCGGTCCAGTACCTTCCCGTACGAGCGGAAGGCGCTGCGCATCCGGCGGGTGGCGACGCGCATCGCGTGCACGGAGTCGAACACGTCGCGGCGTACGGCGGGGTCGAGCTCGACGATCGCGTCGCGCTGGGCCCGGACGTACGCGAGGACGTGGTCCCCGGCGGTGACGGGCTCCTCGGCGACCGGCGGGGCCTCGGGCTTCTTCCGTCCCGTCTCCCCCAGCGCCCTGGCCAGCTTGGACGCCGAGCTGGAGCGGCGGACGCCGGCCTTGCGGAGTTTCTTCTCGACCTTGTCGAGGAAGGCGGGGTCGCCGTCGTCGGCCAGCTCCACCTCGATCTCGGTCCACTCGGCGGTGCCGGTGCTGGTGCCGGTGCCGTCGCCGAGCCGCTCGGCGCGTACGCGGTCGACGCTGATCTCGGCGAGCAGGCCCCCGGAGGCGTCGACGAGGTGGCGGACGTCACGGGCCGACAACAGCCGTACGACAGGGACGAGTTCGGCGTCGCGCACCCGGGAGCGGAGGAGCCCGGTGAGGGTGCGCGGCACGGTGTCGGACAACGGCGCGTGGATCTCGTCCCGTACGCCGTCGGAGACCGGGATCTTCAGATGCCAGCCCGCATCGTCGCCACCGGTGCGGCGGCGCAGGGTGAGGGACGCGGCGGCGAGCCGCTGGTCGGCCGTGTCGTAGTAGGTCGCGTCGAGTTCGGCGACGCCCTTGTCGATGACGGCCGAGACACCGGAGACCCGCGTCAGGTCCGGTAGGTCCGCCAGTCCGGCATTCTCGTCGGCTTCGTACTTACGCTCGATCTCCCGCTTGCTGTCCGCCATAAACCGAATCTAGTCGCGAATCCCGCACATGGGCAGTCCATGGGTGGTTCCCCGGGAGTTCACTACGCGGACATCGGCCGTTGCACTCGAATCGACTGCAGCAGCCCCACCGCCACCCAGACCGCGAACATCGACGAACCTCCGTACGAGACGAAGGGCAGTGGCAGACCCGCCACCGGCATGATGCCGAGGGTCATGCCGACGTTCTCGAAGGACTGGAAGGCGAACCAGGCGATGATTCCGGCGGCGACGATCGTGCCGTACAGCTCGGTCGTCTCGCGGGCGATGCGGCAGGCCCGCCACAGGACGATGCCGAGCAGGACCAGGATCAGTCCGGCGCCGATGAAGCCGAGTTCCTCGCCCGCGACGGTGAAGACGAAGTCCGTCTGCTGCTCGGGCACGAACTGGCCCGTGGTCTGGGAGCCCTTGCCGAGCCCGGTGCCGGTGAGGCCGCCGGAGCCGATCGCGATGCGGGCCTGGTTGGTGTTGTAGCCGACGCCGGCCGGGTCGAGCTCGGGGTTGGCGAAGGCGGCGAAGCGGTTGATCTGGTACTCGTCGAGGATCTTGAGCTGCCAGACCGCGATCGCACCGAGGGCGCCCGCGCCGATCAGCCCGAAGACCCAGCGGTTGGAGGCGCCGGAGGCGAGCAGCACGCCGAGCACGATGATGACCATGACCATGACCGAGCCGAGGTCGGGCATGAGCAGGACGATCAGTATCGGTACGGCGGCGAGGCCGAGGGACTGCAGGACCGTGCGGTGGTCCGGGTGCGGTTTGTCGCCCGCGTCGACCCGGGCCGCGAGCAGCATCGCCATGCCCAGGATGATCGTGATCTTCACGAACTCGGAGGGCTGGAGCGAGAAGCCGCCGCCGATGACGATCCACGCGTGCGCGCCGTTGATCGTCGCGCCGAGCGGGGTCAGCACGAGGAGGATCAGGAAGACGGAGATCCCGTACAGGATCGGTACGGCCGTGCGCAGGGTGCGGTGGCCGAGCCAGACCGTGCCGATCATCAGGGCGAAGCCGATTCCGGTGTTGAGCAGGTGCCGGAACAGGAAGTAGTACGGGTCGCCGTTGTTGAGCTCGGTGCGGTTGCGGGTCGCCGAGTAGACGAGGGCCGCGCCGATCAGGGAGAGGGCGATGGCCGCGAACAGTATCGGCCAGTCGAGTCTGCGGGCCAGCGAGTCGCGGGCGAACAGCCGCGACAGGCTGGACCGTTGGGGCCCGTATCCGGAGACGGAGAAGCCGTTGGCGCCGGTCATGTGGTCGTCCTCCGCCGCCTCTTCGGACGGGCTGTGCACCTTCGTGTGCCGCCGCGTCGGGCGTCGCGCCTTCGGGTGTCGCGGTTGTTGCCGGTGTTGGGGTTGGGCACGGTGCCGGCCGGGTTGTCGCCCGTCACCGGCTGCCCGCCCTCCTCGGTGGCCTGCTCCTCCTTCGGCGGCGGGTACGCCCCGACCTTCGGGGAGTCGATCGATCCGTCCGTCTCGATCTTCGGCAGGCTCTTCTGCGGGGTGTAGAGCAGGGCCTTCTTCTTGTCGATCGTGCCGTCCTCGGAGACGCCGTAGAGCGCGTTGTAGATCTTGCGCACGGCGGGGCCCGAGGCGCCGGAGCCCGTACCACCCTGGGAGATGGTCATGACGACCGTGTAGTCCTTGGTGTACGTGGTGAACCAGGAGGTCGTCTGCTTGCCGTAGACCTCGGCCGTACCCGTCTTGGCGTGCATCGGGATCTCGTCCTGCGGCCAGCCGCCAAACCGCCAGGCGGCCGTACCGCGGGTGGCGACTCCTTCGAGGGCACCGTCTATCTCGCTGAGGGTCTTCCGCGTCATCGGCAGCTTGCCGTGCGACTTGGGCTTGACCTCCTGGACCGTCCTGCCGTCGGGGCTGATGATCGCCTTGCCGACGGTCGGGTCGTAGAGGGTGCCGCCGTTGGAGATCGCCCCGTAGATCGTCGCCATCTGGATCGGGGTGACGAGTGTGTCGCCCTGGCCGATGGAGTAGTTGACGGAGTCACCGGCGCGCATGCGGTTGCCTTCGAGGCAGTTCTCGTACGCGATCTGCTGGGCGTAGGTGCCGCCCTTCTTGCCGTACTTGCACCAGGCGTCCTTGTTGGCCTTCCAGTAGTCCTGCTTCCACTGGCGGTCGGGGACGCGGCCGGTGACCTCGTTGGGGAGGTCGATGCCGGTCTCCTTGCCGAGGCCGAACTGGTGGGCCGTCTTGTAGAACCAGTTGTTGGCGTTCTTGTCCGGCTTGATGCCGCCGTCCCGCTTCCACTCCTCGTGCGCGAGCCGGTAGAAGACTGTGTCGCAGGAGACCTCCAGGGCCTGGCCGAGGCTGATCGGCCCGTACCCCTTGGACTCGAAGTTCTTGAAGACCTGGCCGCCGATGGAGTACGAACTGGAGCACTGGTAGGGGCCGTTGAAGGAGTAGCCCGCGTTGATCGCGGCGGCCGTCGGGATGACCTTGAAGACCGAGCCGGGGGCCGACTGACCCTGGATCGCGCGGTTCAGGAGCGGGTAGTTGGAGTCCTTGCCGGTGAGCTTGGTGTAGTCCTTGCCGGAGATGCCGCCGACCCAGGCGTTCGGGTCGTACGACGGGTTGGACGCCATGGCGACGACACGGCCGGTCTTGGCCTCCATGACGACGACCGCGCCGGAGTCCGCCTTGTAGTTCTCGCCGGTGTTGTCGTCGAACTCGTCGCGGGCGGCCTTCATCGCCTGGTTCAGCTCGTACTCGGCGACGCGCTGGACGCGGGAGTCGATGCTGGTGACGACGTTGGCGCCGGGCTCGGCCTTGTCGCTCTCGGCCTCGCCGATGACGCGGCCGAGGTTGTCGACCTCGTAGCGGGTGACGCCCGCCTTGCCGCGCAGCTCCTTGTCGTACTGGCGCTCGAGGCCGGAGCGGCCGACCTGGTCGGAGCGCAGGTACGGCGAGTCGGTGTCCTCGGCCTTGGTGATCTCCTCGTCCGTGACGGGCGAGAGATAGCCGAGGACCTGCGCGGTGTTGGCCTTGGCGGGGGCGGCGTAGCGGCGGACGGCCTGCGGCTCGGCGGTGATGCCGGGGAAGTCCTCGGCGCGCTCGCGGATCTGCAGGGCCTGCTTGGCGGTGGCCTCGTCGGTGATGGGGATCGGCTGGTAGGGCGAGCCGTTCCAGCAGGGCTGCGGCGTCTTCGAGTCGCACAGCCGGACCTTCTCGATGACGTCCTTGGCCTTCAGACCCAGCACGCCGGCGAGCTTGGTGAGGACCGCTTTGCCGTCGTCGTCCATCTTCAGCAGCTCGGTGCGGGACGCGGAGACCACCAGCCGGGTCTCGTTGTCGGCGATCGGCACACCGCGGGCGTCGAGGATCGAGCCGCGCACGGCGGGACTGACGACCTGCTGGACGTGGTTGCCCGAGGCCTCCTTGGCGTACTCGTCGCCGTTGCGGATCTGGAGGTACCAGAGACGGCCGCCGAGAGTGGCGAGGAGGGACAGGACAAGGATCTGGATGACGACGAGCCGGATCTGGACCCGTGGAGTCCGGCCGGTCTCGGGAATGTTCGTCACTGCGGCTGTCTCCCCCTCTCAGAGCACGTACGAGTCATACGAGTACACGGCCAAGCTGTGTGCGCGGGCGGCCGGTCGGCACGCGCCCACGGTCTCCTGCTGCCCCGTTCTCACAGCCGCTTGACCCCCTTGATGCGTCCCGCGCGGGCCATTCGCGCTCTCGCGGCCTTCACGCGCAGTCCGCCGCGCTGGTTGCCGATGCGCAGGCCCGTGCCGGAGGACAGCCAGCCCGCGGACACGTCGGTCGTCTTGGCCGAGCCGCCGGCCTCGGCGAGCGGATCGTTCTCGGCGCGCCGGGCCAGCGCCATGATCCCGGGGACCACGAACGGGGCGAGCAGCAGGTCGTACAGGGCGGCCGTGAACAGCAGGCTGCCCAGGCCCACATGGCGGGCGGAGGTGTCGCCGACGAGGGCGCCCACTCCCGCGTACAGGAGCGTGGAGCCGAGCGCGGCGACGACGACCACGGCCATCGGGCCGGTGGCCGACTTGAGCTGGCCGTTGTCGGGTTTGGCGAGTCCGGCGAGGTAGCCGATGACGCACAGCACGAGGGCGTAGCGCCCGGCGGCGTGGTCGGCGGGCGGGGCCAGGTCGGCGAGCAGGCCCGCGCCGAAGCCGATGAGGGCGCCGCCGACATGGCCGTAGACCAGGGCGAGGCCCAGCACGGTCAGCAGCAGCAGGTCCGGGACGGCGCCCGGCAGCTGGAGGCGGGCGAGCACGCTCACCTGGATCACCAGGGCGACGATCACCAGCGTCGTGGAGAGCAGCATTCGGTTGAAGCGCATGGAAGTTCAGCTCCTACTGCTCTTGCTGCAGACCGTCGGCGGGCACCTGGGCGGACGGTGTGACCGTCACGGTCACCGTCGGCGTGGGGGTCGGCTCGGGCTTGGGCGGCAGGACCTCGTCACGCGGGTCCTTGCGCGGGGCCTGTACGACGACGCCGACGATGTCGAGCTTACTGAAGCCGACGAACGGCCTGACGTAGATCGTGCGGGTCAGGTCGCCGCCGGAGGGGTCGACGCGGGACACGATGCCGACGGGGACGCCGGGCACGAACGGCCGGTCGGCCTGCGAGCCGAACGTGACCAACCGGTCGCCCTCCTTGATCTTGGCCTTGCCGTTGAGCATCTCCACGCGCAGCGGGCGGTCGCCCTGGCCGGAGGCGAAGCCCAGTTCGTCCGTCGACTCCATGCGCGTACCGACGGTGAAGTCGGGATCGTTGGCGAGCAGCACGGTGGCGGTGTTCGGTCCGACGGTGGTGACGCGCCCGACCAGGCCGTCCCCGTTGAGCACGGTCATGTCGCGCCTGATGCCGTCGTCGGCACCCACGTCGATGGTGACGGTCCAGGAGAAGCCCTGCGCCGCGCCGATGGCGATGACCTCGGCGCCCTTGATGCCGTACTGCCCGGCGCCCGCCGTCTTGAGCATCTTGTCGAACTGCTTGAGGCGGCTGCGGTTGCGGTCGTCGCTGCCGAGTCTCGCCTTCAACGCGGCGTTGTCACGTTCGAGTTGGGCGATGCGGTCGTGCCGGTCGCCGGAGTCCCGCACGGCCTCGATCGCGTTGCCCACGGGATCGACGGCGGACGCCACCCCTTCCTCGATCGGGCCGAAGACCGTCGCGGCGGCCTGCCGGGCACCGTCGACCGGTGTGTCCTCACCACCGCGGATATCCACCGTGATCAGAGCGAACGCGATGGCGATCAGCAGCACCAGGAGCAGCCGGCTCTCTCGTGTGTCCCTCACGTGCGGCGGCCGTGCCTTCCTCGTCGGAATTCATGTATGACCCACCCGGAAGATCCCGGAGGGTGGAACCCACGGGCGGTATGGGGAGCTTATGCCTCAATATCAACGATCCGCCGCACGAGAGGAGATCGTCTCGTACGGCGGAATCGAAGAGTTACGTCATCTGCGCGGCTGGGCGTCCAGCACCTGCTGGAGCGCCTCGAACTCCTCCACGCACTTGCCGGAGCCGAGCGCCACGCTGTCCAGCGGGTCCTCGGCGATGTGGATCGGCATGCCGGTCTCGCGGCGCAGCCGCTCGTCGAGGCCGCGGAGCAGCGCACCGCCGCCGGTGAGCACGATCCCGCGGTCCATCACGTCGCCGGACAGCTCCGGCGGGCACTTGTCGAGGGTGGTCTTGACCGCGTCAACGATGGCGTTGACGGGTTCCTCGATCGCCTTACGGACTTCGGCGGCCGAGATGACGACGGTCTTGGGCAGCCCGGACACGAGGTCCCGGCCACGGATTTCGGTGTGTTCGTCATTGTCGAGGTCGTACGCGGAACCGATCGTGATCTTGATCTGCTCAGCCGTCCGCTCACCGAGAAGGAGCGAGTACTCCTTCTTGATGTGCTGGATGATCGCGTTGTCCAGCTCGTCGCCGGCCACCCGGATGGACTGTGCCGTGACGATTCCGCCGAGCGAGATGACCGCGACCTCGGTGGTGCCGCCGCCGATGTCCACCACCATGTTGCCCGTGGCCTCGTGGACCGGCAGGCCGGAACCGATGGCCGCGGCCATGGGCTCCTCGATGATGTGCACCTGGCGGGCGCCGGCCTGGGACGACGCCTCGATGACGGCACGACGCTCGACGCCGGTGATGCCCGAGGGCACACAGACGACAACGCGAGGACGGGCCAGATACCGCCGCTTGTGGATCTTCAGGATGAAGTAGCGCAGCATCCGCTCGGTGATCTCGAAGTCGGCGATGACACCGTCCTTCAGCGGACGCACGGCAACGATGTTGCCGGGAGTCCGCCCGATCATCTTCTTCGCTTCCGCGCCGACCGCGAGAATTCCACCGGTGTTGGTGTTGATCGCGACGACGGACGGCTCGTTGAGTACGATCCCGCGACCCCTGACGTACACCAGCGTGTTGGCGGTCCCGAGGTCGACAGCCATGTCACGGCCGATGAACGACATTGAGTTCCCCATCAGGATTCGTCTGGCCTTCCCAAGTGGAGCTTTTGATGGCTTTTTAGGTCGGCGAGGGTGAGCGCTGTGACGTGAAGGCTTCCATCGTAGTCTCGCCTGCACGAACACTGCGCGAGGGTCTTCGCCATTGTCAGCAGATGACACGCCGCCCCGCTTCTGGAGACGAGCCAACGGAGGTACGCGTTCCCCCGATCGGCACGCATATGCCAGAAGGCGGCCACTATTCCGCGGCCGTCCCAGGTCAGACGCGCACGTGGCTGACAAGGCGTCAGAAGATTTTTCGGTACGCCGGGCGGGTGGCCCGGGGCCTGCCTGGCCACCCGGGCGTGGCGCCGGGCAGCGCCCCGGCCGACCCGGGTGCCGAGCGGAGGGTACTGCCGGTCAGGTCAGGCGAGGCCCGGGAAGAAGATCTTCATCTCACGGTCGGCGGACTCCTCGGAGTCCGAGGCGTGGATCAGGTTCTCCCGGACGATCACCCCGAAGTCACCGCGGATGGAGCCGGGAGCGGCGGCGATCGGGTCGGTCGGGCCCGCCAGCGCCCGTACGCCCTCGATGACGCGCTCCCCCTCGACGACCAGCGCCACGACCGGGCCGGAGGCCATGAACTCGACCAGCGGCTCGTAGAACGGCTTGCCCTTGTGCTCGCCGTAGTGCTGCTCCAGCGTCTCCTGGTCCAGCGTGCGCAGCTCCAGCGCGGTGATCTGCCAGCCGGCCTTGCGCTCGATGCGGCTGATGATCTCGCCGGTCAGGCCACGACGGACCGCGTCGGGCTTGAGAAGGACGAGGGTGCGCTGGCTCACGGTGGTGGCTCCTTCAGGTCACAGATGTGCGGGTGACCGAGATTACAGGGCGTGTCCGGGTGCTTGTTACGCAGCGTCAGGTGATAGGGGAAGCTGCCTCACTACTCAGCCCGTCCGGCGTTTGAGGACGAGGCCGTCCAGGCCGATAAGCGGGGGTCTGGGGGCGCAGCCCCCAGGGTTCAGCGCACCCGCACCTACGCAGCATGCCCTTCCGCCTCAGCCTGCGCAGCAAACCGCTCCTTCGCCTCCTCGACCTTCCGCCCGAAGTGCACCGACGCCCACCACAGGACAGCGAAGAGCGCCCCCAGGAAGAACATCGTCGGCACCACGAACCCACTCGCGATCAGCGCGATCTGCAGCGCCCAGCCGAGCTGCACACCCCCCGGCCGCGTGATCATCCCGCAGAGCAGCAGGCACAGCGCCATGGCGACCCCGCTGACCGTCCAGACCGTGGTCATGGACAGGTCGGGGTCCTTCATGGCGACCAGTCCGGCGAAGCCGATGACGAACACCTCGCCGATCAGCGTCGAAGCACAGAGCGTACGCACAGGTCAGCCCCTCCCCAGGAGCAGTCGGGCCTCGCCGACGGTGATGACGGAACCGGTGACGAGGACGCCCCCGCCCGCGTACTCGGCCTCTTCCTCGGCCAGGGTGACCGCGGCCTCCAGGGCGTCATCCAGCCGCGGCTCGACCTGGACCCGGTCCTCGCCGAAGACCTCCACGGCGAGCCCGGCGAGCGTGTCCACGTCCATGGCACGGTGGCTGGAATTCTGCGTGACGACGACCTCGGTGAGGATCGGCTCGAAGGCCTCCAGCAGCCCCCGTACGTTCTTGTCGCCGCTCGCCCCCACCACACCGATCAGCCGGCTGAAGTCGAAGACCTCGCGGACGGCCTCGGCGGTGGCGCGGGCGCCCGCCGGGTTGTGCGCGGCGTCCAGGACGACGGTGGGCGAGCGGCGGATGACCTCCATGCGACCCGGTGAGGCGACCGAGGCGAAAGCCTTGCGGACCGTTTCGATGTCGAGCGGCTCGGGCCGCTGGGAGCCGACGCCGAAGAACGCCTCCACGGCGGCGAGCGCCACCGCGGCGTTGTGCGCCTGGTAGGGCCCGTGCAGCGGCAGGTACACCTCTTCGTACTCCCCGCCGAGCCCCCGGAGTGTCAGCAGCTGCCCGCCGACGGCGACCTGGCGGCTCACGACGCCGAACTCGAGCCCCTCGCGGGCGACTGTGGCATCGACCTCGACGGCCTTCTTGAGCAACACCTGGGCGGCGTCGACGGGCTGCTGGGCCAGGATGACGGTGGCGTCCTGCTTGACGATCCCGGCCTTCTCCTTGGCGATGTCGCCGGCGGTGGTGCCGAGCCGGTCGGTGTGATCGAGATCGATGGGGGTCACCACGGCGACATCCCCGTCGATCACGTTCGTCGCGTCCCAGCTGCCGCCCATCCCCACCTCCACGACGGCCACGTCGACGGGCGCGTCCGCGAAGGCCGCGTACGCCATGCCCGTGAGCACCTCGAAGAAGGAGAGCCGGAACTCCTGCCGGGAGTCGACCATCTCGACGTACGGCTGGATGTCCCGGTACGTCTCGACGAACCGCTCCGCCGTGATCGCCGACCCGTCCAGGCTGATCCGCTCGGTGATCGACTGGACGTGCGGCGAGGTGTACCGCCCGGTGCGCAGGTCGAAGGCGCCGAGGAGGGCCTCGATCATGCGGGCGGTGGACGTCTTGCCGTTGGTCCCGGTGATGTGGATGGAGGGATACGCGCGCTGCGGCTCCCCGAGCACGTCCATGAGCGCGGCGATGCGGTCGACGGACGGCTCCAGCTTGGTCTCGCCCCACCGCGTGGCGAGCTCGCCCTCGACCTCGCGCAGCGCCTTGTCGGTCTCGGGGTCGGCCGGGCGCCCGGGAACGCCGGTCTCCGGCGGCCCGCCCTGCGTCCGCAGGGTGCGGCTGCCGGCCTCGATCACGGCCAGATCGGGGTCGCGCTCGGTCTCCGCCTCGACGATCTCGTCGAACGAATCGAACGGACCGGACGGGTCTGACTCACTGCTGTCGTGCGGGAGCTCACTCACACGCCCAGTCTACGGAGGACCACCGACAGCGGCTCGGCCCCGGGGTGCCGCGCGCCCGCACCGAGGGCCCCGGAACCGTGCTCGGCTCCGGGGCCCTGGGGCGTACGTCCGTGTCTAGGCCGCCGGCAGGCGCTCCAGCTGGCTCTGGATGCGGGCGATGTCCTCGTCCGCCTTGGCGAGCCGCGTACGGATCTTGTCCACGACCTGGTCCGGGGCCTTGGCGAGGAACGCCTCGTTGCCGAGCTTGGCGTTCGCCTGGGCCTTCTCCTTCTCGGCCGCGGCGAGGTCCTTCGCGAGGCGCTTGCGCTCGGCCGCCACGTCGATCGTGCCGGAGAGGTCGAGCGCGACCTGCGCGCCCGCGACCGGCAGGGTGGCCGTGGCCGTGAAGTCGTCACCCTCCGGCTGGAGGCGCAGCAGCTGGCGGATGGCCGCCTCGTGCGGGGCCAGCGCGGTCCCGTCGAGGGCGAGCCGGGCCGGGACCCGCTGGCCGGGCTGCAGGCCCTGGTCGGCACGGAAGCGGCGGACCTCCGTGATGACCTGCTGGAGCGTCTCGATCTCCCGCTCGGCGCCGGAGTCGCGAAAGCCGCTGTCGGTGGGCCACTCGGCGATCACGAGGGACTCGCCGCCCGTGAGCGTCGTCCACAGCGTCTCCGTGACGAACGGGACCACCGGGTGCAGCAGCTTCAGCGTGACGTCCAGGACCTCGCCCAGGACGCGCTTGCTGACCTCGGCCGCCGGGCCGCCCGCGATGAACGTCGTCTTGGACAGCTCGACGTACCAGTCGAAGACCTCGTCCCACGCATAGTGGAAGAGGGAGTCGGAGAGCTTGGCGAACTGGAAGTCCTCGTAGAACGCATCGACTTCGGCGACCGTCTTGTTGAGGCGGGACAGGATCCACCGGTCGGTCGCCGACATCTCGGACGGGTCCGGGAGCGGGCCTTCGACCGTCGCGCCGTTCATCAGCGCGAAGCGGGTCGCGTTCCAGATCTTGTTGGCGAAGTTCCGGGACGCCTGGACCCAGTCCTCGCCGATCGGCACGTCCGCGCCCGGGTTGGCACCACGGGCGAGGGTGAAGCGGACGGCGTCGGCGCCGTACGCGTCCATCCAGTCCAGCGGGTCCACCGAGTTGGGGTTGGACTTGGACATCTTCTTGCCGTGCTCGTCACGGACGAGGCCGGTCAACGCGATCGTCTTGAACGGGATCTCGCCGTCCATCGCGTACAGCCCGAACATCATCATCCGGGCGACCCAGAAGAAGATGATGTCGTGCCCGGTGAGCAGGACGTCGGTCGAGTAGAACTTCTCCAGGTCCGGCGTACGCTCCGGCCAGCCCAGCGTGGAGAACGGCCACAGGCCGGAGGAGAACCAGGTGTCGAGGACGTCGGAGTCCTGGGTCCAGCCCTCGGCCTCGGTGCCGGGCGGCTCCTCGTTCGGACCGACGCAGACGACCTCGCCGTCCGGCCCGTACCAGACGGGGATCCGGTGGCCCCACCACAGCTGGCGCGAGATGCACCAGTCGTGCATGTTGTCGACCCAGTCGAAGTAGCGCTTCGACATCTCCTTCGGGTGGATCTCCACCCGCCCGTCGCGGACCGCGTCACCGGCGGCCTTCGCGAGCGGGCCGACCTTGACCCACCACTGCATGGAGAGCCGCGGCTCGATGGTGGTCTTGCAGCGGGAGCAGTGGCCGACGGAGTGGACGTACGGACGCTTCTCGGCGACGATCCGGCCCTGCTCGCGCAGGGCCGCGACGATGGTGGACCGGGCCTCGAAGCGGTCGAGTCCCTGGAACGGGCCGTGCACGGTGATGACACCGCGCTCGTCCATCACGGTCAACGACTCCAGACCGTGCCGCTGGCCGATCTCGAAGTCGTTCGGGTCGTGCGCCGGCGTCACCTTGACGGCACCCGTGCCGAACTCCGGGTCGACGTGCGCGTCCGCGACGACGGGGATCGTACGGTCCGTCAGCGGCAGCTTGATGCGCTTGCCGAGGAGGTGCTTGTACCGCTCGTCGTCGGGGTGAACGGCGACGGCGGTGTCGCCGAGCATGGTCTCGGCACGGGTGGTCGCGACGACGAGCGTCTCGTCGCCCTCCCCGTACTTGATGGAGACGAGCTCGCCGTCGTCCTCCTGGTACTCCACCTCGATGTCCGAGATCGCCGTCAGACAGCGCGGACACCAGTTGATGATCCGCTCGGCGCGGTAGATCAGCTCGTCGTCGTACAGCTTCTTGAAGATGGTGAGGACGGCTTCGGAGAGCCCCTCGTCCATGGTGAACCGCTCGCGCGACCAGTCCACGCCGTCCCCGAGCCGCCGCATCTGCCCGAGGATCCTGCCGCCGTACTCTTCCTTCCACTGCCAGACGCGCTCGACGAACTCCTCGCGCCCCAGGTCCTGGCGGGACTTGCCCTCTTCCGCCAGCTGCTGCTCGACCTTGTTCTGCGTGGCGATACCGGCGTGGTCCATGCCCGGCAGCCACAGCGCCTCGTACCCCTGCATGCGCTTACGACGCGTCAGCGCGTCCATGAGCGTGTGCTGGAAGGCGTGCCCCAGGTGGAGCGAGCCGGTGACGTTCGGCGGCGGGATGACGATGGTGTACGGCGGCTTCTCGCTCTTCGCGTCGGCGGCGAAGTAACCCCGTTCCACCCAGCGCTCGTACAGCGTCCCCTCTACCTCGGCCGGCGCGTACTGGGTCGGCAGTTCGGAGGTGGGCGCTGTTGGCTGCTGCTGAGCGTTCTCGGTCACGGGGTCAGTTTAGAGGTTGGAAACTGCTGCCGTTGTACCGAGCGGGAGTGCCTACTGGTGAGCGTGAGTGATTACCAGGATCGGATGTGGTGGTCCGTTGCGCGCCAGGATGATCCCTCCATCCCGGGCATGTTCCGGGCCCTCGCCTCTTGGAAGAGGAACGTGAGTTCTTGGGTCGAATGGGTGACCTCTACGGAGGCTGCTCGTTGACTGTCGTGACGGGGATCGTTGGCCGGGCGGGGGCGAAGGGGTGGGCGGGTTGCGGGAGTTGGCGGCGTCGTTCGTGGTGCCCGGTCCGGCCGGGGTGGCGATCCGGGACCGGCTGCGGGTGAGCGCGGCGGATGCGGCGCTGCTGGCCGAGGTCGGTGTCTTCCTGGGCTCGCTGGCAGGTGGGGATCTCGCGGTACGCGCCCGGCAGGAGTTGGGCCACGATGCGGCATCGTGGGCGGTGCGCAAGCGGGAGCTGACGGGGCAGTCATCGGCGCGCTGGGCGGGCAGCATCACCAAGGCCACCCACGACCAGTGGGCGCTGGCAAGGCGCGGGCAGGCTGCGCACCTGGCCTGGCTGCGGGGACAGATCTCGTCGATCGAGGCGCGGCTGGCCCGGCCGCTGGGCGCCAAGGCCAGCAAGCGCGAAGGACTCGTGCGCGGCTACTCCTCGCGGGGCGAGTGGCACGCCAAGTCCCGCCGCCTGCAGACCCTCAAAGACCGACTCCTCTCGGTGGAGGCGGACTGGGCAGCGGGCCGGGTGCGCGTGGTGCGCGGCGGCAAGCGGCTCGCCCACACCCGCCACCACCTGGACGCGGCCGGGCTGACCGAGCCGACGTGGCGCCAGCGCTGGCGGGCGGAGCGGATGTTCCTGGCCGCCGACGGGGAAACGGGCAAGCGGTTCGGCAACGAGACCCTCCGGATCACCGACACCGGCCAGTTCTCCATCAAGCTCCCGGCCCCGCTGGCCCACCTGGCGAACGCACCACACGGCCGGTACGTCCTCGACGCGACCGTGCGCTTCCAGCACCGCGGCCAAGAGTGGTTGGACCGAATCACCGCCCATCGGGCGGTGGCCTACCGCATCCACCACGACACAGTGCGCGGCCGTTGGTACGTGACCGCCTCCTGGCAGCGCGCCGCCACCCCCGTCCTGCCGCTTCAAGCGGCCCTGGCCCAGGGCGTGGTGGCAATGGACATGAACGACGACCACCTGGCCGCCTGGCACCTGGACGGGCACGGCAACCCGGTCGGCGAGCCGCAGCGCTTCTTCTACGACCTCACCGGCACATCAGAGCATCGCGACGCACAGATCCGGCACGCGCTGAGTCGGCTGCTGCACCACACCCGGCGCTGCGGGGCCGCCGCGATCGCCATCGAGAACCTCGACTTCACCAACGGAACCAGCCGGGAGAAGCACGGCCGCAACAAGCGCTTCCGGCGGCTGCTGTCCCGTTTCCCGACCGCGAAATTGAAGGCCCGGCTGGTGTCGATGGCCGCCGAACAGGACATCGCCGTCGTCGCGGTCGACCCGGCCTACACCTCCCGCTGGGGTGCCCAGCATTGGCAGAAACCCCTCAGCACCCCGGCCCGCAAGATTTCCCGGCACGATGCGGCCAGCATCGCGATCGGGCGACGCGCCCTCGGACACCCGATCAAGCGACGGACGACACCGCCCCCGGCACACCAGAGTGATGTGCCGGGGCATCGGATCGTCCAGGCCCGACCGGAGACCCGAGGGCGCGAGGAAACCCGCCCCCACCTGCCCGGACCGCGCACGCGAGGCGCGCCGCCCGGTGGTGGAGCGAAAGCGGGCGACCAGCGTGCCCAACACCGTTCGGGGCACACGACTGAGCAGCAGTCCTGGCAACAGGACGCATTCCCGCTCAGTGTTTAGGAACGGTGTCACGCGTCCGTCCCGAAACGGGATTCCTCGGTAACAGTGAGGCCACCGACGCGCCGTGTGGCCGGTGCGTGGGACAGGATGTTCGGAACACATAAGTTTCTGGAGGGGAACCCAGACAATGAGCTACAACCAGCCGGGCCCGTACGGCGGGCAGCCTCAACAGCCCGGACCGTACGGTCAGCCGGGTCCTTACGGCCAGCAGCCGCAGGCCCCCCAGCCCGGCCAGCCCGGCTACGGCTATCCGCAGCAGGCGCCGCCGCCGCAGCCCGGTTACGGGTACCCCCAGCAGGCCCCTCCCGGGGTTCCGCCCCAGCAGCCCGGCTACGGCCAGCAGCCCCCGCCGTACGGCCAGCAGCCGCCCAGCGCCCCCTACGGTGCCCCGATGCCCCCGGCTCCGGGCGGCGGCAAGAAGAAGACGGGCCTCGTCATCGGCGCGGTGGCGGTCGTGGCCGCGATCGCGGTGGGGGCGTACCTCGTCATCGGCGGGGGCGGCGGATCGAGCTCCGGGCTTGAGGACGACGGCCCGCACAAGCTGACGGCTCCCTCGTCGCTCTCGTCCGACAAGTACCAACGCCAGGGCAACTCCCAGGAGGAGAAGGCGAGTTCCAGTGACGCGAAGGACCTCGCGAAGGCCGGAGTTACCAACTCCACGTCGATCGCTGGCATTTACTCGACGATGGACCTGACAACTCTCGATCCCACTGACCCCGCCGACATAGCGAAGACTGCAACCGCCGAGAACATCACGCTTCTCGGCGTCTACGGCAAGGTGAAGGATCCGGGGAAGGCGCTCGACGTCACCTTCACCCAGATGAAGTCGGAGACGGACGATAACATCGAGCTGATCGGCGAGCCCAAGTCCGTCTCGCCCGATGGTTTTGAGGGCGCTCTGATGAAGTGCCAGCAGGCAAAAAGCAAGAACCAGCTCACGGAGAAGACCCAGAACACCCACATGTGCATCTGGGCCGACTACAGCACTATGGGGGTGGTGGAGCCGACCACGGGCTCCAAGACATACACGTTGGACGAATCGGCCCAGATTGCGGCCGACGTCCGCAAGGAAGCCCGCGTGGCGAAGTAGCGCCAGCTACCAGAAGGAGGGGCGCCCGACAGAACTCACCGGCGCCCCTCTCTCGTGTCCCGCGCTCGCTACTCAGGCACGCAGGCAAGCCGGATTGGCAACAGACAGCCTAACGTTGATCGCCGCCAACCTCGTGAGGCAGTGCGGGTTAGCGATCGTCCCGGGCACAGAGGTGATGGCCCCGTGGTTACAAGCGGCTCTCACCTTGGGGCCTGCGGTGTAGCCATGGCTCGCCACGTAGTTAACGCAGCTGATCTGGTCAGCGTGTGCCGTCGAGGCCGCAACCAGTGGCACGGCCCCAGCTGCTGCCGTCACACACAGCGCCAACACGGCGCGCTTCATCTTCATGCTCTGAACCTCCCGTTTCGAATCTGCCGCAAGGTGGTCAACCCTTGCTTGACGTAGACGATCATTTGAGGCGGCCATGACGCCAGTGCCCAGTGTGAACTTGGCTTGATCCATGCAGAGATGACGTGAAGGCACACAAGGAGGGCACCCAACGAAGATCGCTGGGTGCCCTCCTTGGCGTACGCGACCTGGTTACGCCGCCTTCCCCGCAGGTGCCCCCGCTGTGCGGCGGCCCCACAGTGGTGCCGAACTCAACGGGACTCCAAGACAAGCAGCGTCTTCCCGGATGCCGTCGCAAACAAGAGAGGGATCTTTGACGCCGGTCAAGCAGCAAACCCCCCGCTGGCGAACGCGCCTACGCCGTAGCCGGACCACGCTTCGCGCCAGCCCGGTTGGCCGAAGCTCCACGCGGGCCCTGCGAGTCGCGCGGGATCGAAACAGCCCAGCGGTCCCCTGCGCCGCCGATCGGACGGCACGACATCGCCGAATCCGGTCAAAGCCTCACGGAGACATTCCCCACCGTGGCTAGTATCGTCAACTCCCCGCCGATGGCCTGAAGGTACGCACCCATCGTCGAGGTATCCAGCCGGACACCCCCGCGTTCGATCTGACTGATACGCCCCTGCGTCACGCCCATCACCTTGGCGACCTGGACCTGCGTCATCCCCTGAGCCTTGCGCAGAGCGGCGAGTTCGTAACCCCGCTCCGCGTCGACCATCTCCCGCTTGATCTCGTCGATGCGGGCACGCTTCTCCGGAGTGATGTCGGCGGTCACGTCATTCATGCTGCCGAGCTTCACGCTTCGTTCTCCTCCCTCAGAGCTTCAAGGTACGCGGCGTACTTGGCGTCAGCCTGTTTGATCGCCTTCGGATACCACGCTTCCCACTGCCGCCCGCTCGCCTTGTTCCCGGCCACCAGGAACACCCCGCGCCGGACGGGATCGAAGACGAACAGCATCCGGATACTGACCGAGCCTCCACTCCGGGGCCGAAGCTCCCGCATGTTGCGGAACTGACTGCCCTCGATGGCTCCCACGGTCGGGCGCCGCAACGCCGGCCCCGATTCCTGTTAACCACTCCAGTGGGGCAATGACGTGATCGTGACTGTCGGGGTCATCCTTGGCGAACACTTGGATCCACTCCAGGACATCGGCGAAGAACCTCAACTCGTACGGTCCGTCCACGCCGAAGCATTAGCAGTGGCTAATGTCGATGGTCAGAGGAATGGGCACCCGGCAAGATCCAGCCGGGCGCCCATTCCTCGTCGGCGTACCGCCTACGCGGTCTTCTGCTCCCCCGGCTCCCGCCCCCGCGCCTCCCGCGGAATCAGCGTCGGGTTCACGTTCGAGCGGACGACCTCCGAGGTGATGACGACGCGGGCCACGTCCTTGCGGGACGGGACCTCGTACATCACCGCCTGGAGGACCTCCTCCATGATGGCGCGCAGGCCGCGCGCGCCGGTCTGGCGGAGGATGGCCTGGTCGGCGATGGCTTCGAGGGCCTCGCGCTCGAAGTCCAGCTCCACGCCGTCGAGTTCGAAAAGGCGCTGGTACTGCTTCACCAGGGCGTTGCGCGGCTCCACCAGGATCTGGAGGAGAGCCTCGCGGTCCAGGTTGTGCACGCTCGTGATGACCGGGAGGCGGCCGATGAACTCCGGGATCATGCCGAACTTCACCAGGTCCTCGGGCATGACGTCCTCGAAGCGGTCCTTCGCCTCCAGCTCCTTCTTGGAGCGGATCGTCGCGCCGAAGCCGATGCCCTTGGCACCCGCGCGGGACTCGACGAGCTTCTCCAGGCCCGCGAAGGCGCCGCCCACGATGAACAGGACGTTCGTCGTGTCGATCTGGATGAACTCCTGGTGGGGGTGCTTGCGTCCGCCCTGCGGAGGAACGGACGCCGTGGTGCCCTCCAGGATCTTCAACAGGGCCTGCTGGACGCCCTCGCCGGACACGTCACGCGTGATCGACGGGTTTTCGCTCTTACGAGCCACCTTGTCGATCTCGTCGATGTAGATGATGCCGGTCTCGGCCTTCTTGACGTCGTAGTCCGCTGCCTGGATCAGCTTCAGCAGAATGTTCTCGACGTCCTCGCCGACGTACCCCGCCTCCGTCAGCGCCGTCGCGTCGGCGATGGCGAACGGAACGTTCAGCATGCGGGCGAGAGTCTGTGCGAGGAGCGTCTTGCCGGAGCCCGTCGGGCCCAGCAGCAGAATGTTGGACTTCGCCAACTCGATGGCGTCCTCGCGGTTCTGACCCGCGCTGTTCTCGCCGGCCTGGACCCGCTTGTAGTGGTTGTACACCGCGACCGAGAGGGCCTTCTTGGCCGACTCCTGGCCTACGACGTACCCCTCGAGGAACTCGTAGATCTCGCGAGGCTTGGGAAGTTCCTCCCAGCGCACCTCGCTCGTCTCCGCGAGTTCTTCCTCGATGATCTCGTTGCAGAGATCGATGCACTCGTCGCAGATGTACACACCAGGGCCTGCGATGAGCTTCTTGACCTGCTTCTGGCTCTTGCCACAGAACGAGCACTTGAGCAGATCGCCGCCGTCACCGATGCGTGCCACGGTGTGCTTCCCCTTCGCCTGGGAGACGCCTAGGTCCAGCGGCTCCTGGTGCTGCCTTATGTCCGACGGTACCTTGCCGAGCCCCCCGTTCGGGCCCCCCTTGGCGCGGTTCACTTTGTCGTGAACCGCGCCAAGGAGCGGCAGACGATACAGCGATCCCTCACATGTACGTCACGCGACCACTGCGTTGTTCATCTTCCGGGTGGAGATGATCTGGTCGATCAGGCCGTACGCGAGCGCGTCCTCGGCCGTGAGGATCTTGTCGCGCTCGATGTCCTCGCGGATCTTCTCGATCGGCGTGGTCGAGTGCTTGGCCAGCATGTCTTCGAGCTGGGCGCGCATCCGGAGGATCTCGTTCGCCGCGATCTCGAGGTCGGAGACCTGACCGCGGCCGGTCTCGCTGTAGGGCTGGTGGATCAGCACGCGCGCGTTCGGCAGCGCCATGCGCTTGCCCGGCGTACCGGCGGCCAGCAGGATCGCGGCGGCCGAGGCGGCCTGACCCATGCAGACGGTCTGGACGTCCGGCTTCACGAACTGCATCGTGTCGTAGATCGCCGTGAGCGCCGTGAAGGAGCCACCGGGGCTGTTGATGTAGACCGAGATGTCACGGTCGGGGTCCATCGACTCCAGGCACAGCAGCTGCGCCATGACGTCGTTGGCGGAGGCGTCGTCGATCTGCACGCCGAGGAAGATCACGCGCTCCTCGAACAGCTTCGCGTACGGGTCGTACTCACGGACGCCCTGCGAGGTGCGCTCGACGAAGCGCGGGATGACGTAGCGGGACTCCGCGCGAGGGCCGGTGTACTCGGCCTCTGTGCGGGCGTAGAGGCCGCTGCCGGGGAAGTCGTTCACTGTGTCTCCTGGAGAGCCTGGTAAGGGCTGAGGCGGTCGGCTGGGGGCTCGGAAGGGCTGGTGCCGGTCTACGCCGGCACCTGGGTCGGTACTACGCCGACGCCTGGGCCGGCGTAGAACCTGTCTACGCCGCTCCGGTGCCGCCGCCGCCCGGCATACCGGCAGCGGTGGGCATGATGTCGTCGATGAGGCCGTACGACTTGGCCTCGATCGGGTCGAACCAGCGGTCACGGTCCGAGTCGCGGGTGATCTGCTCCACGGTCTGGCCGGTGTGGAACGAGGTCAGCTCCGCCATCCGCTTCTTGGTGTGCAGCAGCCGCTCGGCGTGGATCTTGATGTCCGACGCGGAGCCGGCCAGACCGGCCGAGGGCTGGTGGATCAGGATCTCGGCGTTCGGCAGCGCGAACCGCTTGCCGGGGGTGCCCGCGCTGAGCAGGAACTGGCCCATCGAGGCGGCCATGCCCATGGCGATCGTCACCACGTCGTTCTTGATGTACTGCATGGTGTCGTAGATCGCCATGCCGGCGGTGATCGAGCCGCCGGGGCTGTTGATGTAGAGGTAAATGTCCTTGTCCGGATCGGAGGCAAGGAGCAGCAGCTGCGCCGTGATCTTGTTGGCGATGTCATCGTCGACCGCCTGGCCGAGGAAGATGATCCGCTCGCCGAGCAGCCGGTTGTAGACCTGGTCGCCGAGGCCACCACCGATGGGGTCGCCGGCGGCTGTGGGCATCAGATTCGTCACGTATCCACCTGCTCGTCTTCCGACGGCGCGGGGCCGTCTCACGTCTTCTGCTGGGGGCGTGGGACCCCGTGTGCGCGCCGTGTCGGACGGCTCCGGGGACTCCCCTGCCCTCGTACTCATGGACCCTAACGCGCGGGTCCCTCCGGGGAATCCCGCAGAGGGAACTGTTCGCTGTGAGCGCATGCGCTCCGCTGGGTGAGCAGGTCCTTCGTGGGCCCCGCCCCACCCTTCAGGGGCGCGGGGAACTGCGCGCTCAGCCCCCACGAGCCGCAGGCGCGGCTGCCTCCGGCGGTGCGTCGGCGGGTGCGGGTTGTGGGGGGCTGGTCGCGCCCACGCGGCGGAGCCGCACAATGTCACAGCCCCGCCCCCCTAAAAGCCCGATGGGCCCCCGGGTACACAAGGTGCCGGGAGCCCATCGTGGCGTACAAGCGAGGGGATCAGCCCTCGGTCTTCTCCTCGGAAGCCGCAGAGGCCTCGGTGGCCTCCTCAGCCGCTTCCTCGGCGGAGCCGTCGGCCTCGACGGTCTCAGCCGTCTCGTCCTCGTCCTCGTCGTCCAGGTCCACGAGCTCGCCGTTCGTGTCCTTGACGGTGGCGGCCTCGACGACCACGGCAAGGGCCTTGCCGCGGGCGACCTCGCCGACCAGCATCGGGACCTGGCCGCCCTCGACGACCGCCTGGGCGAACTGGTCGGGGGACATGCCGGAGGAGGCCGCACGCCGCATGAGGTGCTCGGTGAGCTCCTCCTGGTTGACGTTCAGCTTCTCCTTGTTGACGAGCTCGTCCAGGACGAACTGCGTCTTGATGCCCTTGACCGCGGCTTCCTCGGTCTCGGTGTCGAACTCTTCCTCCGTCTTGCCCTGGATCTCCAGGTACTTCGGGAGGTCGATGCCCATCTGGCCGAGCTGGTGGTGCTCCAGGTTGTGCTTGCGGGTGTTGATCTCGTCCGCGAGGAGCTTCTCGGGGACGGGCACCTCGACGAGCTCCAGCAGCTTCTCCAGGACACGCTCCTGGGCCTGCGTGGCCTGGTCGTACTGCTTCATGTTCTCGAGGCGCTTGCGGCTGTCGGCGCGCAGCTCTTCGAGGGTGTCGAACTCGGAGGCGAGCTGCGCGAAGTCGTCGTCCAGGGACGGGAGTTCGCGCGCGGCGACCTGGGTGACCTTGACGGTGACCTCGGCCTCCTTGCCGGCCGCCGAGCCGCCCTTGAGCTCGGAGGCGAAGGTGGCCTCGCCACCGGTCTCCAGGCCCGTCACAGCGTCGTCGATGCCGTCGAGCAGTTCGCCGGAGCCGATGGTGTAGGAGACACCGCTGGCGACGCCGTCCTCCAGCACCTCTCCGTCGACCTTGGCCTCCAGGTCGATCGTGACGACGTCGCCGTCCTGGGCGGCGCGCTCGACCGGCGAGGTCGAGGCGAAGCGCTCGCGCAGCTCCTCGACGGCCTTGTCGATGTCCTCTTCGCCGACCTCGACCGCGTCGACCTCGACCTCGATGCCGGAGTAGTCCGGGATCTCGATGGTCGGACGGATGTCGACCTCGGCGGTGAAGTTCAGCGTCTCGCCGTCCTTCAGCTCGGTGATGTCGACCTCGGGCTGGCCGAGGACGTTCAGCTCAGCCTCGTTGACCGCGTCGGTGTAGAACTTCGGGAGCGCGTCATTGACGGCCTCTTCGAGCACGGCGCCACGACCGAACCGCTGGTCGATGACGCGGGCCGGAATCTTGCCCTTCCGGAAGCCCTTCACCGTGACCTGCTGGTTGATCTTCTTGTACGCCGCGTCGAGGCTGTCCTTGAGCTCCTCGAAGGGCACCTCAATGCTGAGCCGAACCCGGGTCGGGTTCAGGGTCTCCACGGCGCTCTTCACGGTTCGGTCTCCTTGGGGGCTGACTTCTTGGGGTTCTGCTGACGTTCTCTGCCGGGTGCGGCGGAGCCTCAGCGGATTCGCGGCCCTGCGAGACGTAACAGTGCAGACATACGGGCGCGCAGTTTGCATACTAGCCGCAGGCGGGACACGCCCCAAAAGGTGATCTTGCCGAGGTCCGGCGCGGGGGCCGGCACGGTGGTCGGGGTGGCGGGATTTGAACCCACGGCCTTCCGCTCCCAAAGCGGACGCGCTACCAAGCTGCGCCACACCCCGTCTGGTGCGACACGTAGGGTACATGCCCGCAGACAGTGCGGCTCCCGCATTTCGTCGACCGTTTCCGCCCACCGGAACGCGCACGGAAACGGGGTGTGCGGCGAAGGGGTACGACCCGCTACGATGCTTCCGTGCCGCGCGTCACTGACCTGCGGCGCATCCTGTGCGGGCGTAGCTCAATGGTAGAGCCCTAGTCTTCCAAACTAGCTACGCGGGTTCGATTCCCGTCGCCCGCTCTGTACGGCTCGGGGCCAGGTCGGAGATTCAGTTCTCTGCCTGGCCCTGATGCGTTTGCGGGGCTTCGAGGAACGCGAGCCGGGAGTTGAGCGGACGGGCCTGAGCGAGCGGCGGTACGAGCCGGCCCGCAGCCGGGATCGCACGGAGGCGGCGTGCCGGCAGGGCTCCGGGAAGCGCCGCACAGGGGCACCCCGAGGCCCCCGTCGTCGCACACTCGCCCGTTTCGCCCCTTCGGGCGTGGGGACCCGCTCAGAACTGGATCTCGTTGATGGTCTCCGCCACCGAGTTGAGGAAGCGTTGGATGTCGTCCGCCATGCCCGTGGAGGCGAGGAAGAAGCCGAAGAGCACGGCGACCACCGCCGGCCCTCCCTTGATCGATCCACCCCGTATCAACACCACCAGGACGATCCCCAACAGCAGCACCACTGACAGCGAAATGGCCACAACTGATCACACCCTACGGTCGGTCCGCTCTCCCGGCCCGGAGGTGCAACCCCGCACACCCCCGCCAGAACCATCGTGCCACCAACAGGCCCGGCGTATGCGGCGGGTGAGGCATCCATCGGCCGCCGACCTGAACGGCCAGGTCCCGCACGGCAATTCGAGGCACCCCCCGCACGGGAAATTCAGGATGATCATTTCCGTGTCCACACAACCTGTTCGCAGGTAATTCGAATTGTTGCCACAGGCACACCAACGGCGCTGACCAGCGGGTCACTAAAGACGACTCAACCGGACATTTCACCAGAGTCGCCCGCGAGTGTTATGCACCATTTAGTCGTGACGAAGTCGGACGTAACGACCGTCCTGGGCGGGCCGACAGTATGTCAATCGGCATGGACATCGCTATGTCGACTTCGCCAAATCCCGTATGCCCGCCGGGAGATAAGCAGGATTTGCCTCAGGGGTTTTACGAAATCCCACGGACAACGCTAGGGTGCCTCAGATGTTCTACGCTGCCCCGTCCCCCGCACGCGCAGCGAGGTCCCGGATCGTCTCCCCCAGTTCCTGGTGGGAGGGTCTGTGACGAACTCGCTCCGCCCGCACGGCCATCAGAGGTCTCCGCTCCCGCCGGCCCAGACAGCGGCGCAGGGAGTGCCGAGCCCGCGACCACCGCAGACCCGGCAGCCGGGTACAGCCCCCGCCCAGCCCGGCGCCAAGCCCGCCAAGCAGCGCGACGCGTTCTTCGACAACGCCAAGTACCTGGCCATCGTGCTCGTCGCGATGGGTCACGCCTGGGAGCCGCTGACCGACCACAGCCGCGCCGCCGAGGCGCTCTACATGGTCGTCTACACCTTCCACATGCCGGCCTTCATCCTCATCTCCGGCTACTTCTCCCGCAGTTTCGACATGCGCGCCGACCGGCTCCAGCGGCTGATCACCGGCATCGCCGTGCCGTACGTCCTCTTCGAGGTCGCGTACTCCCTCTTCAAGAAGTGGGGCGACGACGACCCGACCCACCCGATCAGCCTGCTCGACCCCTGGTATCTCACCTGGTTCCTGGTCGCGTTGTTCGTGTGGCGGATGACCGTTCCGCTGTGGAAGGTCGTGCGCTGGCCGGTGCCGCTGGCGCTCGCCATCGCGGTCCTCGCCTCCGTCTCGCCCGACATCGGCGACGACCTGGACCTCCAACGGGTACTGCAGTTCCTGCCGTTCTTCGTGGTGGGCCTCTTCATGAAGCCCGAGCACTTCCAGCTGATGCGGCGCCGCGAGATGCGGATCCTGTCGGTGCCGGCGTTCGCGATCGCGGTGCTCGTGGCGTACTGGGCGGCTCCGCGCATGACGTCCGCATGGTTCTACCACCGGGACAGCGCGCAGGAGTTGGGCACTCCGTGGTGGGCCGGTGTCGTGATGACGCTCGCGCTCTTCGGCTGCTCGCTGGTGCTCACCGCCTGCTTCCTGTCGTGGGTGCCGCGCCGCAAGATGTGGTTCACGGTGCTCGGCGCGGGCACGCTGTACGGCTACCTGCTGCACGGCTTCCTCGCCAAGGGCTCCCGCTTCTGGGGCTGGTACGACGACTACACCTGGCTGTACAAGCCGCTCGGCGAGATCTTCGTCACGCTCGTCGCGGCGACGGTCATCACCCTGCTGTGCACCCCGCCCGTCCAGCGCATGTTCCGCTTCGCGATGGAGCCGAAGATGGAGTGGGCGTTCAAGCGGGACGCCGCGGAACTGGCCCGCGACCGGGCCAAGTAAGTAAGCCGTAGGGCCTGCCCGGCTAGCCGGGCAGGCCCAGGAGTGCGCGCATCCTCGCGTACTTCTGGGTCAGCCGGGCCCGCGTCGGCTCGTCGAGGACCGCCAGTCGCGCCGGGTCCGCGTTGTGGGCCAGGTCGGACTCCTTCACCAGCGAGGCCCCCGGGGTGGCCAGAATGCGCCCGGCGTACGCCTCCGGGGGCTCGCCCGCCCGCTTGGTCAGCGCCAGCACGATGTCCTTCGTACGCCGGGACAGCGCGGCCTCGTGGAGCAGCCAGTCCTCGGCGAGCACCTCGTCCTCGACGGCGTCGTGCAGCCAGGCTGCGGCGATCTGCTCCTCGTCGCCGCCGCGGGCCCGCACCCCGTCGGCCACGGCCTGGAGGTGCTCTGCGTACGGCCGCCCCGCCTTGTCGGTCTGGGCGGCGTGCGCGTCGCGGGCCAGGGACTCGACCTCGGTGAGGGTCAGCGGGGTGTGCTCGGCGGTCCGGCGCTCTTTCTCGGTCATGGTTCGAGTGTGCCGCGTATCGCCGCCCGTGCCGGGGCCGTCGCCGCCGTCAGCCCGAGCAGCAGGACGGCCGCCACGAAGGAGCCGTACAACAGCGGGGGTATGTACGGCGCCTGGCCCGTCAGGCCCTTCGTCATCGGGACGAGGGTGGCGAGCGCGATGGCCGTGCCGAGGACGATCCCGGCGAGTGCGACCAGGAGGGCCTCCCAGCGGATCATGCGCATCACCTGGCGGCGGGTGGAGCCGAGCAGCCGCAGCGTGCCCAGCTCACGGCGGCGGTCCAGGACCGTCATCACCAGCGTGTTGGCGGCGGCGACGGCCGCGAAGCCGCCGAGGACGGCCGCCATGACGGTGTTCGCCCATTCGTTGAGCTCGCGGTCCAGGGACTGGGCGGCGGTGTAGTCGCCGCGGTCCAGGACCGTACCCAGCTCCCCCAGATCGGTGGCGCGGCCGCCCTTCGTCCAGATCTCGGTGGCGAAGGAGGAGCTGACGTGGGTCGCCAGGTCGGCGTGGTTCATGGTGATCTGGGACAGTCCCATGCCGCGTCCGTACGTCGCCACGATCGTCGGCGACGCCTTCATGCCGTCGGGGAGGCGCAGGCTCAGGCGGTCGCCCACGCCGACGTCGGCCGTGCGGGCGAGGGAGGCGTCGACGGCGATCTCGCCCCGCTTCAGGGACAGGGCGCCCTTGTCGACCTCGAGGTCCTGCACCCGGGCCAGGTCCCGCGCGGACCCCGTGACGCCCTGGGTGGTGGCCGAGTCGAGGAAGCCGTTCGCCCTGAAGAGGACATCGGTCTTCAACAGACCGACGGCGGCGGTGACTTCGGGGGTGCGGGCGGCGGCGCGTACGGCGTCCGGGGGCAGACCCGTTCCCGCGTCCGCGGTCACGATGTGGTCGGCCACGATGCCGTCCCGCTGCTGTTCCTGGGTGACCCGCTCCTCGCTGGTGTGCATGAAGACCAGGACGGAGGAGAAGGCCATCGCGAGGACGATCGGGGTGATCGCGGAGGCCAGCCGACGGGCGTTGGTACGGGAGTTGGCGGCGGCGAGCGAGGCGGCGGCGCCCGCACCGCGCAGCGGGAGCCCGAACAGGGCGGCGCAGGCACGCGCGACCAGCGGTCCGAGCAGTGCCACGGCCAGCATGAACAGCATCACGATGCCCAGCGCCGCGTTGGCCGCGTCCTCGCCGGTCAGCGAGGCGGCGAGCCCCGCGCAGACGAAGCCGCCGACGGCTGCCGCGATACCCAGGGGCGTACGGATCCAGCCCGGCCGCAGCCGCTCAACGGACGCCTCGGTGAGCGCCTGGCCCGGCTTGATCCGGGCCGGGCGGCGGGCGGCCGTGTACCCGGCGAGCAGCGCGGCGACGAGGACCGCGCCCACCGCCGACACGAGCGGGATGTACGAGACGGACAGGTCGACGGCCTCCGGAATCGCCCCCTTGTCCTTGAGCTGCCCGAACCACCAGCGGGCCAGCGCGATGCCGGGCAGCCAGCCGACCAGGCCCGCGAGGGGGGCGACCAGGAGGTTCTCGGTGGCGATGGAGCGGCGGATCTGGCGCGGGGTCGTACCGATGGCACGCAGCAGGGCGAACTCGCGGGCGCGCTGGGCGACCGACAGCGCGACCGTGCCCGCCGCCGTGAAGACGGCGACCGTCGCGGCGATACCGCCGAAGGAACCGCCGATTCCGGCGAGCACCTCCTTGGCACCGGCCAGGGAGGCGTCCTCGACGGCACCTCGGTCGTCACCGGTGTGGACCTCGGCACGGTTGCCGAGGGCCTGCGCCACCTGGGACTTGAGGGTCCCGGCCGACACCCCGTCCTTCGGGAGCACGGCGATGGCGTCGATACGGCCGGGGTGCCCGGATATCCGTACGGCTTCGGTGTCGGCGAACCAGGCGGTGGGTTGCCCGGCCGCCTGCCCCGCCTCGGCCAGGCCGGAGACGCGGAAGGCGCGGGGGCCGTCGGCGGTGGTGAGGGTCACGCGGTCGCCGACAGCGCCCTTCGTCAGGACGACTTCCCCTGCCCCGGGCGCCCGGCCCGCGGTGAGCCGTTCGCCGGTGAAGGCGGTGGATCCCCACCCGTGCGCGGTGAACTCCTCACCGGCACGCGCGTGTTCACCCGTACCCGTACCCGTACTCGCCTGGACGGGGAAGGTCACGTCCGGGACGGCGAGCCGGGCCCCGGCCACCGAACCGGCCTTCTCCACCAGGGAGTCGTCCAGCCAGGCCCTGTCCGGGACCGGCACGGCGTCGTCCTCGCGGTCGTCGCCGTGGCCGGTGACGAGGTGGGCGCGCTGGTCGGCGGCGGCGACCACGGGTGCGTCGGCGTAGCGGACGGGCGGCACCGACGCGCGCAGCCCGGTCTCCAGAAGGATGCCGCAGGCAGTCACGATCAGCGCGGCCATGGCGAGCGCGACGAACGTGCCCACAAAAGCGGCGGGCTTGAAGCGGACGGCGGCGCGGGCGAGGCCGTTGGGGGCGAACATCAGGCGGCCACTCGCACGCCGGCGAGCAGCGCCATACGGGCCGCGATCCGGTCCGCGGAGGCTCGTTCGAGGTGGTCGGTGATCGAACCGTCGGCCAGGAACAGGACGCGGTCGGCCCAGGCGGCAGCCGCCGGGTCGTGGGTGACCATGACGACCGTGGCGCCCAGGCCGTCCACGGCCTGCCGGAGCAGCCCGAGGACTTCGGCGGCGGTGGTCGTGTCGAGCGCGCCGGTCGGCTCGTCCGCGAAGACGACATCCGGCCGGGTGACGAGGGCGCGGGCGATGGCGACGCGCTGCTGCTGCCCACCGGAGAGCTGGCCCGGACGGCGGCGGGCGAGCCCGTCGAGGCCGACCTGCGCGAGCACCTCCGCCGCCCGGCGCCGGTCCGGGCGGCGGCCGGCGAGACGCATCGGCAGCACCACATTCTGCTCGACGGTCAGCGACGGCAGCAGATTGAACGCCTGGAAGACGAACCCCAGACGCGAACGCCGAAGCACCGTCAGCTTGTTCTCGCTCAGGCCCGTGATCTCCGTACCGCCCAGCCGTACCGTCCCGCCGCTCGGCCGGTCGAGCCCGGCCGCGCACTGCAGGAACGTGGACTTGCCGGAGCCGGAAGGCCCCATCACGGCGGTGAAGCTGCCGCGCGGGAGGGCCAGGTCGATGCCGCGCAGGGCGTGCACGGCGGAGGAACCGCGACCGTACTGCCGCCGTACGCCCCGGAGTTCGACGGCCCAGTCCCCCACCTCAGTCACCTTCACCTCGCCGGGCATGGCGCCCCCGGCCCCGGCCGTGTACCGCTTCTTACGCAGCCCCATGGCCAGGTCCGCCCTTCCCTATCCATATCCGTATCCGTAGCCCGCTCGGTGTCATGTCCTCGAAGCTACGGATCCAGGGCCACCCGGGGCCATGAGGACGGCCGCCGAGTCGAGGTGGGGACAACCCCACCCAGAACCGTCGGCGAATCGTTTGGTAAACTAATTACTGACGATTCCTTGACACTCTCTTGACCAAGCTCAACCAAGGAGGAACGGGCCCATCGGACACGCAGACATCCTGATAGCCATGGGCGGCGCGTTTCTGGCCGCCGCGATACTCGCCCGCGCGGGAGCCCGTATCGGACTCCCCACCATCCCCCTCTTCATCCTGGCCGGCATCCTGCTCGGCCCACACACACCGGGCATCGTGCTCGTCTCGGACCCGCACGACATGGAGATGCTCTCCGCGCTCGGCCTGGTGCTGCTGCTCTTCTACCTCGGCCTCGAATTCCACATGGACGACCTCAAGGCGGGCGGCCGCAAGATGGCGCTCGCCGGCGGGACCTACCTCGCGCTGAACGTCGGCGCGGGCCTGGGCTTCGGCTTCGCCCTCGGCTGGGGCACCTCCGAGGCGCTGGTCCTCGCCGGGGTGCTCGGCATCTCGTCCTCCGCCATCGTGACGAAGGTGCTGGTGGACACCGGCCGTCTTGGCAACCCCGAGACCAAGCCGATCCTCGGCATCATCGTCGTCGAGGACATCTTCCTCGCCCTCTACCTGGCCGCCCTGCAGCCGGTCCTGTCCGGCGCCGACTCCCTCGCCTCGGCCGTCCTCGACGGCGGCAAGGCCTTCGGCTTCCTGCTGCTGCTCGCGCTCGCCGCGCGGTTCGGGACGCGGGTCGTGGGGCGGCTCTTCGCCACCAAGGACGACGAACTGCTGGTCATCTCGTTCCTCGGGGCGGCGGTGTTCATGGCGGGGGTCTCGGAGTGGTTCGGGGTGGCGGACGCGATCGGGGCGTTCATGGTCGGGCTGATGCTGGGCAGTACCGCGTCCGCCGGGCGCATACGCACGCTGGTCCATCCGCTGCGGGACGCCTTCGGCGCGATCTTCTTCTTCGCGTTCGGGCTCTCCATCGATCCGGGTGACCTTGCCACTGTGCTGTGGCCGGTGCTCGTCGCGGTGGCGGTGACGCTGGTCATGAACGTGTTGGCGGGGCTTGGGGCGGCGCGGGTGTACGGGTTCGGGGCCGGGCCTGCCGCCAATATCTCCACCACTCTTCTTGCTCGGGGGGAGTTTGCGCTCATTCTTGCCACGATGGCTGCCGGGGCGGGGCTGGACGAGCGGTTGTCGCCCTTCATCGCGGGGTATGTGCTGGTGCTGGCTGTTCTCGGGCCGCTTGCTGCGGGGCAGTCCGGGTGGCTGGCTCGGGTGTTGCCTGGGGGTAGGGCCGGTGTCGATGCCGATGTGCGGGAGCCGGCCGGGGTCGGCTGACCGCCTGGCCGTGGGCGGTTTCCTTTCCCCCACCCCACCCCTTCCCGAAACTGGGGGACTCCGCCCCCAGACCCCCGTCGGGTTTGTTTGTACGGTGCGGGTCGGCTGTGGCTTGTCGCGCAGTTCCCCGCGCCCCTGAAAAGACAAAAGACGGGGGCCTTGGGACGGTGTCATCACTGCGGGGCGGTGGGGGCTGGGTGCGCAGTTCCCCGCGCCCCTAAAAGACAAAAAGACAAAGGCAACGGCCGTGAGGCGGGGTCGGGGTCTGCACCGCAGGCCCCACTCACCCGCACTCGGCTCTCCGGCGTGAGGGGTCGTGTCGGGGTGTCCGATCGCCGCGGCAACGTGCCATGACTGGATATCCCA
>NZ_JBFAHW010000049.1:0-75469 GCF_040654355.1 Streptomyces sp. NPDC050704
ACCTTTTTGCCCAAGGCCAACGACAACTGGTCGCGCGAGGCCGCACCGTCGGCGGGCGCCCGTCAGGGGCGCGAGGAACTGCGCGCTCAGCCCACGACAACCCGCACGTCACAACCCAACCCGAGCCCCACCTTCCAGGGGCGCGGGGAACTGCGCGACCAGCCCACGACGACCGGCACGTGACAACCCAACGCGAGCCCCCCAGTCTTTTAGGGGCGCGAGGAACTGCGCGACCAGCCCCCACCCACCCGCACATCACACGCACCGGGACCACGAGAGCCGCTCAAGCCGGCGCAGCCACCCGCACACCGACCCGCGTACGGGTAGCGACAAGCTGCCCGTCCTGCGGATAGGCATGCCAGGTGCGCCAGTGCACCTGCCCCTCGTACCGCTGCGCGAGCATCGCCGTGAAGGCGTGCGGGCTGCCGGGGAACACCCCGGCCAAACCGTTCGGATGGTCCGCGACCAGCGCGAGCAACTCCTGGGCGCGCCCGGCGAACTGCCCCCGCGACAGGGTCTCGACGCGCGCCGCGAACTCGTACTCCCAGTCACCCACCCGCTTGGCGACGCCGAGCGGCAGTGGCGTACTGCTGCCCGCGATACAGGCGACGGTCTCCGAACAACTGCCCCCCTCCTCCTCCAGAAGCACCTGGTGGGACGCGCCGAGCAGTCTCAACTGAAGCTTCGATCCGGACAGTTCGAGGTCGAGCGTGGCGAGCGCGGGCAGCGGTTCGCGTCCCAGGGCCCAGGCGAGGTCGGCCGCGCGCGTGTCGGTGTAGGCGGTGTTGAGGGTCGTGAGCATGGGTCGGCTCCGCTGCACGCAAAGGGTGGGATCGGTCCGTCGCACCCCGGCCGGCGCCGGGCGGTGTCGGCCCGGTCGGCCAGGTCAGATGAAGGTTCCGGGGTCTGCGTCGGCGATTACGAGGGAATCATGAACGGCGCGTCCGCCACAGCGTTTTTACCCAACTTCGTAGGGTTTCCATCCCCCCGAGGGCTCCACAGCTCAACTGTTCAAGTAGGAAGTGCGCCCTTAGTTCACACGTGCGCCTTCACGCCCCCCTGCCCTCAACGGCGAAGCGCCCGCCGGAAGATGACTCCCGGCGGGCGCCCGTGGTGCCGGACGGTCCGGACACGGTTCCCCGTCCGGAGCTCAGCTGCCCCGTGTCAGCTGCCTCCGCCGCATCCGCCCCCACCGCCGCCGCCCCCGCAGGACGAGCCGCCGCCGCACGAAGAACCCCCCACCGAACAGGAAGCGCCGCCGGACGAGGACCCGTTCCCGGAACCCCCGCCGCCGCCTGCCCACCAACTGTTACCGAGCCCGGAACGGCCGCGCGAGCGCCTCCTGCTGTTGCTGACGGCGAAAATGAGCCCCACAACCACCAACGCAACGATGATGCCTATGGCCATGACGCCACGCTCCTTCCGTTCCCCCGAAGCGGCCCCCCGTGGGCTCTGCTTCTTGCTTGTGCTTCTTGTGTGAAAGGGGGATGCCCCCGCGCCTCGCAAGCCAAAGCAGAGTTGAGGAAGTCCAGAGGTTGAGCGGAGGATGGCCGCCATGACCTCCAGCGCACGCCGTCCCGTCCTCAACCGCCGTCTCGCCGAGTTCGGGACGACGATCTTCGCCGAGATGTCCGCCCTCGCCCTGAGCACCGGCTCGATCAACCTCGGCCAGGGCTTCCCGGACACCGACGGCCCGGAGGAGGTCCGCGAGGCGGCGGTCCGGGCGCTGCGCGACGGCCTCGGCAACCAGTACCCACCGGGCCCCGGCGTGCCCGAGCTGCGCGCGGCGATCGCGGCGCACCAGGAACGCCGGTACGGCCTCACGTACGACCCCGACCGCGAGGTCCTGGTCACGGCGGGCGCGACCGAGGCCATCGCCGCCGCCATGCTCGCCCTCCTCGAACCCGGCGACGAGGTGATCGCCCTGGAGCCGTACTACGACTCGTACGCGGCCTGCATCGCCATGGCGGGCGGTACGCGCGTCCCCGTCACCCTGCGCCCGCACGAGGACACCCGCGACGGGGTCGCCCACCGGAGCTTCCGCCTGGACCTGGACGAGCTGCGCGACGCGGTGACGGACAACACCCGGCTCCTCCTCATCAACACCCCGCACAACCCCACCGGCACGGTCCTGACCCGCGAGGAGCTCACCGCGATCGCCGCGCTGGCCGTCGAGCGGGACCTGATCGTGGTCACCGACGAGGTGTACGAGCACCTGGTCTTCGACGAGGCCGAGCACATCCCCCTCGCCACCCTGCCCGGCATGCGCCAGCGCACGGTCACCATCGGGAGTGCGGGAAAGAGCTTCTCGTTCACCGGCTGGAAGGTCGGCTGGGTGACCTCGGCGCCCGAGCTGGTGGCGGCGGTGCGCTCGGCGAAGCAGTTCCTGACGTACGTGGCCTCGGGGCCGTTCCAGTACGCGGTCGCCGAGGCGCTGGCACTGCCCGACACGTACTTCGAGGCGTTCAGCGCGGACATGCTGACCAAGCGGGACCTGCTGAGCGCGGGGCTCGCACAGGCGGGCTTCAAGGTGTTCCGGCCGGCCGGGACGTACTTCGTCACCACCGACATCCGCCCGCTCGGCGAGAGCGACGGCTTCGCGTTCTGCCGGGCGCTGCCGGAGCGGGCCGGCGTCGTCGCGATCCCGAACGCCGTCTTCTACGACCACCGGGAGGCCGGCGCCCCCTTCGTCCGCTTCGCCTTCTGCAAGCAGACCTCAGTACTGGAGGAGGCCGTAAAACGCCTCACGGCACTCGCCGGCTGAGCGCGGCGCTGTGGGCGACTGAAGCCAAGTAGCGGATGGTCGTATGCGGGACGGGCTAGAGTGACGTCGCAGATACGGGTACGGGTACGTACCCGTACTCTGGCCGGTCGGTGAAAGGGAACCCGCATCATGTCTGACGCCAACGTCCGTATCCCCGCTGATGCCCGCGACCGGCTTGCCGAGATAGCTGCTGGGGAAGGGCTTTCGCTCCGTTCCTACCTGGCCCGGCTCGCCGAGACCCTGCTCACCCCGGCCGAGCGGGCCGAGCGGGCGGAGAAGGCACGGGCAGTGCTACGGGAGTGGAACGGCTACGACCCCAGCGAGCATGAGCAGGCCGAACTGGACGCCGAACTGGACCGCCGTATGGCCGAGGCGGGCGCCACGTGACCCGTGACGTGCACGTTTTCCTCGACGAGAGCGCGATGGTGGCCGCAGGGAGGGGCAACGTCCTGGCCTCCCGGCTGATTCATCGCGCTCACGCCGAGCCGGACTGGTTCCTGTACGCCACTGTGTGTGCCCTGGTCGAGGCTGACCGGGCCCGGCCAGGCACAGCGGAGCACATCGCCGCCCTGCCCGGAATCACGATCGTCGACCTGGACCTGCCATCCGCCCTCTCGGTGGCCCGCGCGACGACATGGGCCGACGCGCACACCCTCTACGCGGCCCAGCCCAGCCCCGACCGGCCGGATGGTGCGGTGATCGCAACTGCCAGGCCGCACACGTGGAAGGAGCATCCGGCGCGCACCCTTGACCTCAGCCCCTGAACTCAGCAGGCAAAGCGCACCGTTGCGCGACACAGCACACCGACCTGCTGGGGCGTCATGTCGTAGTCGTACGCGATGTCCTCGACGGACTCGCCCGCCTCCCACAGGTCGGTGATCGCCTGGACCGTGACGCGGTTGGCGGCCACCACGGGGAGACCGTGGCCGAACCTCGGATCGATCACGACGGGTACGGAGGCCGGGTACTGCCTCAGTCGCAGGCTGGAGGGGAAATCGTCGCCCGGCTTCCAGGTGAGGTAGCGGAGATAGTCGGAGACCACTTCCTGGATGGGGGCCTGGCCGTCGCGGGCTCTGCGGAGATCACCCCAACCGTGCTCGACGAAGATGTCCACGCCGTCCGTGGCAATCCGCTTGGACACGAGTCCGTACGGGGTGTCGAAGGCGTCCCGGACAGCGGCAGCCGCCTCCCTGATCTCGCTCATGCGGAGCCCCAGGGAACGCAGAGAACGAAGGGCGTGCGCCTCGGCCACCGCGATGAACGGCACCGAAGGCTGCCCCTTCCGCACCGGCTCCACCTGGTGGACCAGAGGGGCTCCGGCGGCCTTGCTCTTCAACCAGGAGATGAGAGTCGACTGCGGAATCTCAAGGTAGGAGGCCGTTTCCGTGGGCGTCAGGAGCCCTTCCTGGAACCTGTCGACCATGCGTCACCGGCTCAGCCGGCCGCACGGAGTTGGTCCCGGGATCGGCAGTCCCGGCAGCGGCCGGGTTCCGCCGCGCGAAAGCCCCGGTCGCAGCCGTCGCAGTTCCGCAGGGGTACGACCGCCGGACGCACGGAGGATTCTGCGCTTCCGGCCGGTTCGGGCAGGGGAAGGGGAGTCTCCTTGAGCCGGTAGGCGAGGATGCCGGCCGGGCGGACCAGGAGGCTGTCCGGGAGACGTGCGGTGAGATGGTCCGTGACCTGTGTGGGCAGAAGGCCTGCCGCGAGCCACCGGGTGACGGCCGGGGCGAGGCGGGCGGCTTCCTGCGCGGACAGGACGAGGCGGGGGTCGACCCTGCGCAGGGCGGCGAGTACGGCGATGGCCTGCGGGTCGGCTTCGGCGAGCGCGAGCGGGATCGGTGTCTCCGCCTCGGCCTGTACGGGCGCGGCCACCGTCTCCTCCACCTCCGTGGTCGCGGGCACGACCGGCGCGGTGGGAGGCTCCCTTCGGGGCCGACGCGGCCTGGGCGGCTCGGGAGGCCCGTCCGGATCCGGATCCATGTCCGGGTCGCCGCCGGGAACGTCGTAGAAGTACGTCCGGGTACGGACCTGCCCGGTGGGCGTTCGCTCGCGGCGGCGCTCCAGGTATCCGGCGGCTTCGAGCTCTCTGAGCGCGCGGGAGATCAAGATCTCGCCCTCGTCGAAGTGCTCGCACAGGGCGGCGATGGTCACCGGGGTGCCGTCGGGCTGGGAGAGGATGTAGACCGCGACGCCGGTCGTGACCGCGCTGCCGCGCCGCTGGGCGAGGGCGTTGGAGATCACGGTGAAGTCGGCCGTGAGGCGGGTGCGTACGTGGATCACGCCGGAGGTCAGTGCTCCGGCGTCGGCGCGCAGGCGCGCGTTAGACTGCGAGTCAGCCATCGGGAAGGTGCTTCTTCCTGGTTGGTCAGGCCCTCGTTCGGGATGCCAGTCCCGGCCGGGGGCCGTATCTGTTTGCGGTTGTCGCGGCGAACGTAACCGTCCGCATCCCGCGCCTGCAAGCCGGTCACTCGGACGGGTGACGCGGGCCTCCCGGCCGGGGAGGGTGGGTGGGCGGGTAGTTCTTTCTCCCGGTTCTTTGGGGAGGTCAGTGGCCCGCCGGACCCTCGCGGACAAGGGCCCGGTGAGCCCGGAAGACGGACGGTGGCCGGGGCCCGGCCGCCTCGGGGACGGCGGTGCCCGGCCTTCAACTCGCCTGTGAAGGCGGACTTCGGCTTCCCCGAGAATCTCGGTGCACCGGCGGTCCTGGTCACCGGCAGCTTCGAGCAGCCCGTCGCGAGCTGGTGCGACAGCTGGTACGACAGCTGGTGCGACGAGACGGCCTGCTGGTCACGGACCGCGCCCCGCTGATCGTCTACGCGGGCATCCTGCTCGTCGCGCGCCCTGACTCGCACGGCAAGAGCCCGGCCCCGGCGCGCGACCCTGGTGGTCGGCGCCCTGGCCGGGCTCTCGTCGTGCGCGTACGGGGCGTGTCCGGTCGTGACCGCCCACAAGCCCTGTACAAGCCGTGTGCAGGCCCTGTGCGGACCACACCCGTGAGGACTACTCCTCTTCGGGCTTCTCGTCCTCGGGCTTGTCCGCCTCGTTGATCTCCTGCTCCAGGCCGAGCTGCTCGACGAGCCACTTGTCGAACTCGATGGCGGCCCGCACCCAGCTGACCGTCGACGACACGAAGTGCTCCAGGCTGACGCCGGTGCCGATCAGCATCTGCGCCTCGCCGATGAGGCGGACGGTGCCGTCGTCGTGCGTGTGGCTGTAGACCTTGGGCCACAGCGTGCGCCGGTTCCAGTCGTCGATCGATTCCAGCAGCTCGGGCTTGACGTCGATCTCGTGCGGCCGGTCGTAGAACGTCCGCACCGAGAAGACCTGCTGGTCACCCTCACCACGGAACATGAAGTACGTACGGAACTGCTCCCACGGCGCCGCGAGGTCACCCTCGTCGTCGACGACATACTTCAGCTCCATCTGTTCCAGGAGCTGCTTCACAAGGTCCTGATCCGGGACCACGGGGCCCGCCGGTCCGCCGGGCTGCGGCTCGGGCTGGCCCCCGAAGTTCGGAATCGAGGACGGGTCGATAGACATTGGTGGGTACTCCTGAGGATTGCATGTAGTTGCCTGGCTTCGACCCTAGCCGTGATCGGCGGCCCTTAGTCCTGTGGCCTCAGGACAATCCTCACCTCACCCCGCCTCACGTCACCCCGCCCCGGCCCCAGCCCCGGTCACAGGGTTTTCGCGGTCGTCGGCCCCACGATCAGCCCGTCGCCGAAGGAGTCCACGCGGACCGTGTCGCCGTCCTTGACCTCGCCCGCGAGGATCTCCTTGGCGAGCCGGTCGCCGATGGCGGTCTGGACGAGGCGGCGCAACGGTCGGGCACCGTACGCCGGGTCCATTCCCTCGTCGGCGAGCCAGGCCAGCGCCTCGTCGGTGACCTCCAGGGTGAGCCGGCGCTCGGCGAGCCGCTTGGCGAGGCGGTCGACCTGGAGCCTGGCGATGCGCTCCAGCTCCACCTTGTTCAGCGCGGAGAAGACCACCAGGTCGTCGAGCCGGTTGAGGAACTCCGGCTTGAAGGAGGTTCGCACCACCTCCAGGACCTGCTCCTTCTTCTCCTGCTCACTCACCAGGGGGTCCACCAGGAACTGGCTGCCCAGGTTCGAGGTGAGGACGAGGATGGTGTTGCGGAAGTCGACGGTCCGGCCCTGACCATCCGTCAGGCGCCCGTCGTCCAGCACCTGGAGGAGCACGTCGAAGACCTCGGGGTGCGCCTTCTCCACCTCGTCGAGGAGCACGACGCTGTACGGGCGGCGGCGGACCGCCTCCGTGAGCTGGCCGCCCTCCTCGTAGCCGATGTAGCCGGGCGGCGCGCCGACCAGCCGGGCCACGCTGTGCTTCTCGCCGTACTCGCTCATGTCGATACGGACCATCGCCCGCTCGTCGTCGAAGAGGAAGTCCGCGAGGGCCTTGGCCAGTTCGGTCTTGCCGACGCCGGTCGGGCCGAGGAAGAGGAAGGAGCCGGTCGGGCGGTCCGGGTCGGAGATTCCGGCGCGGGTGCGGCGCACGGCGTCGGAGACCGCCTGTACGGCCTCGTGCTGGCCGATCAGCCGCCGGCCCAACTCGTCCTCCATGCGCAGGAGTTTCTGCGTCTCGCCTTCGAGGAGCCGTCCGGCGGGGATGCCCGTCCAGGCACCGACCACGTCCGCGATGTCGTCGGGCCCGACCTCCTCCTTCACCATCGTGCCCTTGGCGGCCTCCTCCTCTGCCTCGGAGGCTTCCTCCAAGTCCCTTTCCAGGGTGGGGATCTCGCCGTAGAGCAGCTTGGAGGCGGTGTCGAAGTCGCCGTCGCGCTGGGCCCGTTCGGCCTGGCCGCGCAGTTCGTCGAGCTTCTCCTTCAGCGCGCCGACCCGGTTGAGGGACTCCTTCTCCTTCTCCCAGCGGGCGGTGAGGCCGCGCAGCTCCTCCTCCTTGTCGGCGAGGTCGCGGCGCAGCTTCTCCAGGCGCTGCTTCGAGGCCGGGTCGGTCTCCCTGTCCAGGGCCAGCTCCTCCATACGGAACCGGTCGACGACGCGCTGGAGTTCGTCGATCTCCAGCGGGGACGAGTCGATCTCCATACGCAACCGGGAGGCGGCCTCGTCGACGAGGTCGATGGCCTTGTCCGGGAGGAAGCGCGAGGTGATGTACCGGTCGGAGAGGGCGGCGGCGGCGACCAGCGCGCTGTCCGCGATCTGCACCTTGTGATGGGCCTCGTACCGGCCCTTGAGCCCTCGCAGGATCGCGATGGTGTCCTCGACGCTCGGCTCGGCGACCAGCACCTGCTGGAAGCGGCGCTCCAGCGCCGGGTCCTTCTCGATCCGCTCGCGGTACTCGTCCAGGGTCGTCGCGCCGACCATGCGCAGCTCGCCGCGGGCCAGCATCGGCTTCAGCATGTTGCCGGCGTCCATCGAGGAGTCGCCGCCGGCGCCCGCGCCCACGACGGTGTGCAGCTCGTCGATGAAGGTGATGATCTGCCCGTCGGAGCCCTTGATCTCGGCGAGCACGGTCTTGAGCCGCTCCTCGAACTCACCGCGGTACTTGGCGCCCGCGACCATGGCACCGAGGTCGAGCGCGACGAGCCGCTTGTTCTTCAGCGACTCGGGAACGTCGCCCTTCACGATGCGCTGGGCGAGCCCCTCGACGACGGCGGTCTTGCCGACGCCGGGCTCGCCGATCAGGACTGGGTTGTTCTTGGTACGCCGGGACAGCACCTGCACCACCCGGCGGATCTCCTGGTCCCGCCCGATGACGGGATCGAGCTTGCCCTCCCGCGCGGCGGCCGTGAAGTCCGTACCGAACTTTTCGAGTGCCTTGTACTGGCCCTCGGGATCCGCGGTCGTCACCCGGCGCCCTCCCCTGCTCTTCTGGAACGCCTCCAGCAGTTTCTTCGCACTGGCGCCCTGCTGGGAGAGTACGTCTCCGGTCTGGCCGCCCTTCGCCGCGATCCCGATGAGCAGGTGCTCGGTCGAGAGGTACTCGTCCCCCAGCTCCTTGGCCCGCTCGGAGGCGTCGGCGATGACTGCGAGCAGCTCGCGGTTGGGCTGCGGCGGCGCGACGGTGGAGCCCGTCACGCTGGGCAGCGCGCTCAGTACGCGCTCGGTGCCGGCCCGTACGGCGGCCTGGTCGGCGTCGACGGCGGCCAGCAGGTCGGTGATGTTCTCGTTCTCCTGCCCCGCGAGCAGCGCGAGCAGCAGGTGTCCGGGAGTCAGGTCCGGGTGTCCCTCGGACACGGCCCTGTTGCCGGCCGCGTTGATCGCGTCCCGGCTCCTGTTGGTCAGCTCGGCGTCCACGTTCGCGTTCTCCTCCTCCTGAACCGGCTACGGCTCGGCTCGTGCGGTGCTCGTACGGTCCTCGTGCGTCCCCATGCGTTGGCTGACCCAACCAACGTACACAAAGTTGAGTCTATTCCACTCAAGTAGGCCGGCGGGAGGGGCGGGGGCAGGTACGGGTGCGGACGGGTCGGGGGCTAAGTTCCGGACCATGGCCGCGTACCCCGTAGACCCGCGCTCTCCCGACGCCACGTATCTCGGCTTCTGGCGGGAACGCCACCTGTGCACCCTCACCACCCTCCGCCCCGACGGCACGCCCCATGTGGTGCCGGTCGGGGTTACATACGATCCGGCGGCCGGTCTCGCTCGGGTGATCGCCAGCAAGTCGAGCGCGAAGGTACGGAACGTACTGGCCGCGGGGCCCGACGGAGGCCTGGCCGCCGTCTGCCAGGTGGACGGGCGGCGGTGGGCGACCCTGGAGGGGCGCGCGACGGTGTCCACCGGCCCCGCACGGGTCGCGGAGGCGGAGCGGCGGTACGCCGAGCGCTACGGCCGGACCCCGTCCTCCAACCCGTCCCGGGTGGTCATCGAGATCAAGCTGGCTTCGGCGATGGGGCGCGGCTGACGGCGGGGCCCGACCTCGGGGCCCACTCCGGACGACCTCCAGGCAGAACCAGGCTGATTTCAGCCCTTGTGAAAACCAGTGGATAGCCTGAAATTTCCCCGGAAACTGCAGCGGCGTCACCGTGTTCAGGTCACGGTGACGCCGCTGCGGGGGGGAAGCGCCTGAGCGATTTACTACGACGGGGGAATCGCGTCAGGCACTGCGGGGGGTGGCTGAGATGGTTCGTACGTCCGGGACCTCCGGCTCGTCGAGCCGGTGGTCGCGCCGGTCGAGGTTCACAAAGATCATTCCGTACCGAATGGCGCACCGTACTGGCTGCGGCGCCCCCCGAGGCCGCCGCAGACACCGGTATGCCCGCACATCCTCGTCGTCGTCCCGGGTCACCACTACCGGCTCCCCGAAGACCGTCACCATCAACGAGTCACCGCTGTGGGGGATAGCGGTGGCCAGGTCGATGAAGTGCCAGCCGGAGCGGTATGCGGTGGCCATTTCTCTCCTGAAGGAGCGGTCGTCGGGTGGAGTAGTCATGTCAGCTCCACACACTGTCGGCCGGAGTGGCAGGAGTGTCACCATCACCGACTTCGGCGGCGGTGGCCGTCGACGACCAGACACTGTCCCTGTCTCCCTCCGCGCCGGAGAGGCCACTCAGCGATCCGAAGGCCACAATGGCGGAGAAGGCAGCGACAAGCACCGAGCGAAGCATTTTCTTACGCATAGTCGGCTTCGTCCTCACTTGAAGGTCCCCTCTTCCCCCGTCGGATAAGACGATGGCTCATTCAGGCACGTCATGGCCACACAATCGATGCATCATGTTCCTGCATGTTCAGGACCCTGGGGGGTGGAAATTTGGCAACGAATCAGACTAAAACGACACATCCCCACGCGGTGACCGAGCTGTGTGCGGAGGGCGGCCGACTTTACGCGAACGCCCTGCGCACGGGGCGTATCGCCCGTGCGGACGTGGAGTCGGCTCCTTGTTTGATGGAGCTCGCCCTGCTTCATCCTGACCTTGACGACGCGAACTGGCTACGCCCCGTGCCCCCGTCCGTCGCCCTGGCGCAGCGACTCAACGCCATAGAGCGCGAGATCACCGAGCGCAGGAAGATATCCATCGAACTGGCCGATGCTTTCGAGCCGTTCATGGCCCTCACCACGCAGGTGACAGCACCCACTCATTCGATCACGGTGCTGGAGGGGCTCGACCGCATCAACACGGCGCTGGACCTGGCCATAGCTGAATGCCAGCACGAGATGCTCACGGTCCAGCCGAGCGCCCGCCACCCCGAGCGCCGGCTCATTGAGGGACTGGAGCGCGACAAGCCGCTGATCGAACGTGGAGTGCGGATCCGGACCCTGTACCAGCACACGGCCCGGTACAGCCCCGAGAGGCTCGCCTACGTGGACCAGTTCGCCGACGGGAAGGCGGAGTACCGCACCATCGACGAACTCGTAGAACGCCTCATCATCTGCGACGAAGCCGTTGCCTTCATCCCCATCCGTGACGACCGTCAGGCCGCCCTGGAACTTCGCCACCCAGGGCTGGTCCGTTATCTGATCAAGGTCTTCGAGTTCATGTGGGGCCGTGCGGTCCCACTGAATGCCGGCGCCCCCTACGAAACCGCCCCCGACGGCATCACCGGCATCCAGCACTCCATCGCGAAGCTCCTCGTGGAGGGTCACGTCGACGAGGCCATAGCCCGTCGGCTCGGCATGAATGTCCGCACCTGCCGCGCCCACATAGCCAAGCTGGCCACCGCCCTCGGGAGCGGCAGTCGGGCCCAACTCGGCTTCCTCATCGCGCAGTCGGGGATCCTGGAACAGGACCACTGAACCTCCACGAAAGAGAGTCGCAGGTGACGAGCGAGGTACACGGACACGGGCCGGAGGAGCTCTGCGAGACGGGCACACAGCTGTACGCACGAGCCCTGCGTGAAGGTCACGTGCCCAGTCCCGATGCCGGCGAAGCCCCCTGTCTCGTCGCCTTCGGTCTGCTGCAACCGTCCGTCGAGGATCTCGGTCGACTGGAGCCGATCGCCCCTGCCGTCGCCCTCCACCGGCTGCTGCGGAACGTCGAGGACCGCGTTGCGGACGAACGGCGGCGCGAGGCCCGTCTGGCCGAGATGTTCGAGCCGCTGATGCGGATCGACGGCCCTCGTACGGCAGGCACCGACACCCCGGCGATCAGAGTCCTCAGCGGTACGGAGCGGATCAACCAAGCCCTCACCGAGGCCGTAGCCGACGCGACGCGGGAACTGCTCTGCATCCAGCCTCACGCCCCCCACAGCAACGAGCGCCACGAGGTGGCTCAGGTCCTCGCCCTGGATCGCGACCAGGCCCTGCTCGACCGCGGCGGCCGTATCCGCACCCTCTATCAACACACGACGCGCCATCTGCCCCGCGTACTCGCCCGCTACGAGCAGCTGAGTGGAGATGCGGAGGCCCGCTCCCTCGACGAGGTCACCGACCGCCTCATCATCGTGGACCGTGCGGTCGCCTTCATCCCCGCCAACAAGGACGGCACTCTCGCCCTGGAAGTCAGCCACCCGGCCCTGATCGCTTACTTCGCGACCACCTTCGACCGCCTCTGGCGCCTGGCCACTCCCATGTATCCACAGGCCGTCCAACGCCCGACCCTGAACGGCGTCACTCCCCGCCAGCACGCCATCGCTAGCCTCCTCGTCGAAGGCCACACCGACGCCGTAATCGCCGAACGCCTCGGCCTCAACATCCGCACCGCCCGCGTCCACATAGCCAAACTCGCCGCCACCCTCGGCAGCGAGAGCCGGGCCCAGCTCGGCTATCTCATCGGCCGGTCGGGGATCCTGGAGCAGGAATCGTGAGCGGTTGATCCCCTGCCTGAGTCTGATTCCCTGCCTGGTTCCCCGTCTCCAGGGACCGGGGCGGGCCGTCCAGCCCCGCCTGCGCGATCCGTACCCCCAGCTGCGTACGACTGGCCGCCCCCAGCGTCTCCGAGAGCCGGGCGATATGAGCCCGGCAGGTACGCACGCTGATGCCCAGCCGCTCCGCGACCACCGCGTCCTGGTGGCCCTCCGCGAGCAGCGCCGCGATCGACCGCTCCCGATGGGTGATGCCCTCGATGCCCGTGTCCGGGAGGGGCGCGGTGAGAGGGATGGCGAGGCGCCAGAGCCGTTCGAAGACCGTGACCAGGTAGTCCACCAGCGCCGGGTGGCGCAGTTCGAGGGCGATCGTGCGATCGACGCTGGCCGGGATGAAGGCGACCGTACGGTCGAAGACGATGAGCCGCTCGGTGACCTCGTCGAGGGTGCGGGCCTCGGCCGCGTCGCCCATCAGCTCCATGTAGTTGAGCAGGCCCTGACCGTGGCGGGCCACGTGTGTGTACAGGTCGCGCATCCGCACGCCCCGCCGGCGGAGCGCCATCGCCCGATGCAGGCCCTCGGAGAGCTCGTCCTCGCGGCGGATACCGCCCGGCTGCACGGCCAGCACCTCGGACCTGCACGCCTCGGTCGCCTCGTCCATCGCGGCCCGGATCCGGGGCAGCCCGTCGAGCACCCGGATCGCCACGCCCTCGGTGGGGGCCCGGGCGTCACTCCGGAGGGCGGCGTACCACTCGAAGGCGGTCACCGCCGCGCCCATCCGCGACTGCGTGGCGGTGACGTGCTCGTGCATCTCGCGCAGCAGCCGGGTCATGACCTCCTGCGGCGAGGTCGGCACCAGCCACCGCATGTCGTCCGGATCGGGGTGCAGCAGCGCGAGTTCGAGCAGGCAGGGCACCGTCTCGGCGTCGGCACGGGCCACCCGGCCGCGTCGTACCGCCCGGGAGTACACCCGGTCCCCGGCATCGCACAGCCGGTCCGCTCCATGCGGATGCGCTTGCGTCCCGTGCCCGGCCATCTCCCCAACCCCCGGTTCCAGCCTCTTCGGAGCGCCACTATGCGCGGCCGCTCCCGGCTCCGCAACACGGGTGCACCGCAACGGCGCCCTCTATCGACACACTTGATACGTGTTTGTCCACACCTCCGCATGGCTCGTTGCAACAAGCTGATGGCGGGAGCGAGACGGACCCCCAGCGGATGACGAAAACGCTTCTCCCCGGCTACGGCGTCTCCCCGTACGCTGAGGCATTCCGGCGTGCGGCGAGCAAGCGGCTGAGTGAGATCGGCTACAAGGGATCATGAGGTGACCCTGGAGACCAAGCACCGCACCCGACTGATCACGGCCGGGGGCGTGACCCTGCTCGTCATCGCCGTGCTGCTTGCCGCAGCTGCGATCCTGGTGTCCCTCGCCGTGCAGGGTTTTTTCGACCGCTCCGAGGAACCGCCCGGCGAGGTCCTCGTCTCGCAGTCAGTGCTGACCGAGCACCGGCTTGGCACCGCCATACAAGATGGCTCCCTCACCGCAGAGGAAACTGACTACGCGGCTGGCGATGCCCATTGGAGCAGTGAGCGAGACAACGACGCCGTCCGGATCACGGTCGACTACCCGGCCGACGACGCATCGGGCGCCGGCTGCTACCGGTTTACCTTGCCCCACCCCTTGAACGACCGAACACCCATCGAACGCGAGCGGCTGTCTCACTGTTAGAGACGTCCAGCGGGCAATCTTGAAGCGATCTTGGCGACGGCCTGCCCGGCTCACCCTCGCCTTGGCCCGGTAATCGCCGCGCCGATCACAAATCCCTTCGCGGGACCCTCGGGAATCGTGACGTCGATGCCGTAGGGAACGCGGTGGACTCCGACCCAGTCGGCCTTCTCGGGTTGGGGTTCGGTGAGAACGGTGACCGTGCCGTTCTTGTCGTAGTCGTCGATGATCACGTAGATGGGGATGGCCGCTCGCGCGTACTCCCGGCGCTTCCTCTCAGGGTCGCGGCCTTGACTTCGCTTGCCGGGGGAGACGACCTCAACGATCAAACGAGCCGCGGCAGCCGTCAGACCGAGGCCGTCGTCCGTCACATAGCGTTCCGGGTCCCTGGCCGCGACGAATAGGTCCGGCACCCAGGCACACCCCTCGTGAATGACGTTCGTATCGTTCCGAACGGCGAAATCGCCGCCTCTCAGAAACTCCCCCAGCGCCTCCTTGAACAGGAACACGATCTGGCTGTGCGAATAGCGGCCGGTGCGCGACACCTCGATGGCTCCCTCGATGATCTCAGCGCGGTAACCCTCAGGGAGTTCCATGGCCTTCCATGCCTGCCGGAGGACCTCGTCGAGGTCGGGGTCGTTCTCGGCGGGGGACGCGGACTCGGTCCTGATCTCAAGCATGGTCTCGGGCCTCTCGTGCGCAAGAGCGGTCATGGCGGCGCGATCACGGTACGTACGGCGATGGGGCCGACCAGGGGAACGGCCCCCGCGTCACCCGATGCAGTGAGCAGCCTGAAGCGGGCTGTCGGGCGCCGTCTCCCCCAGCTCGAACCAGACCCCCTTCGCGTACCGCCCCGCCCGGTCGGCCGCCACGCCCCACGTGTCCGCGAACTCGGCGACGAGGGTCAGACCGCGGCCCCAGCAAGCGGTCATCCCGGCGGTGGTCGTGACCGGGCGGTCATGGCTCTCGTCGTACACGCTCACCCGGAGGCGGGTCGGGGTGAGCTGGACTCTGAGCATGGCCGTGCCCTTCGTATGCAGGTGGACGTTCGTGACCAGCTCCGACGTGCACAGGGTGGCGGGCATGACGAGGGGTTCGCGGTCGAGTGTGCGGAGTACGCCGCGCACGAAGTCCCGGCACACCTTGGGCGCGGTGGCGTCGCCGGGGGCGAAGAGGCTGTAGTCGTAGGCGAGTTGGACAGACCTGTGCGGGGCCCTGCGGGCGGCTTCCATGGGCAACGGCTCCCGTTGGAGAAGGTGGAGCGGGGTGGGGGGTGGGGGGTGGGGGGTGGGCCCGCTTTCGCTTACGGGCAGGGGGAGTTGGACGACTCCGGTACGGTTCCGGAGCGTTATCGACACCACACTCAAGGTAATTGCTCAGGGATCTAATTCTCAACCTTTTGCCACTATTGATGGACCAACTCGGTGACGCAGGGCAGACTTTGGCTGGGTCGACGAGGAGAGAACGTGGGATTGCGCACCACCATCAGCGAACGCCAGCGGCGACTGGGTGTCGAGCTCAAACACCTGCGCGAAGAGGCAGGATTGAACGCAGGTGAGGCGGCCGGGCGGATCGGCATGAGCCGCGGCCAGCTCAGCCACATCGAGCTCGGCCGTACGTCCATCCTGACGGAACGGCTGCTCGATCTCTGTCGCGCGTACGGGTGCGCAGACGAGCCCTACATCAAGGCACTGGTCGCCCTGTCCGAGGCAACGGGCAAGGGCTGGTGGAGCGCATACAGGAAGCACATGGGTTCGGGCGCGCTCAATCTGGCCGAGCTGGAGGCGGACGCGGTCGCGCTACGGATGCACGAGCCGATGTTCATCCCGGGGCTCTTCCAGACCGCCGACTACGCCCAGGCCATTTTCAACAGCCCCAAGCTGGGTTTCGACAACATCGAGGAGGCCCTGAGCTTCCGCATGGAGAGACAACGGGTCCTCACACACGAGAACCCGCCCACCGTCCATGCCGTGATTCACGAAGCCGCTCTGCACATGAGGTTCGGCGGCACCCAGGTGGTCCGCGAGCAACTGCTCCGGCTCATCGAACTGGGGCGCCTGCCCCATGTGACCATCCAGGTCTATCCGTTCAGCGCGCAGGCGTACGCGGCCCTCATCGGGAACTTCACGCACATCATTCCCGTCAACCCGAAGCTGAGCACGGTCATCCTCGAACAGCCCCTGGGCTTCCACTACTTGACCGAGGAAGCCCAGTTGCAGCAATACACCTCACTCTTCGGCCGCCTGGCCGAGAACGCCCTCGACCCCGTCGACGTACCGTTGGCCCCTGAAGCACACTCCGTGAAGGACTCGCTGGCCCTGATCCAGCATCTCCTCTACGAACTCTAGGGAGGCCGAGATGCCCGACCTGAACTGGCAGAAGTCGTCGTTCAGCGGAGGTCCCGAAGGGAACTGCGTGTTCGTCGCCACCGCCCCCGACGGAACCATCCGCCTCCGCGAAAGCGACAAGCCCCGCACAGTGATCGCCGCCATCCCGGAGGGCCTCGCCGCGCTCCTCCACCACCTCAAGGCCGAACCGCCCACCCAAACCCCTGTGTGACCGTGGCCCCGACTCACTCCCCTCGGTACAACCGCTTGAGGTCAACCAGTTGGACGGACGGATCCGTACCGACAGTGGCGCGGAGGTTGTCGGTGAACCCCGCGCCGCTGAAGCACAGCAGCCGGGTACCGGAGGCGTCCGTACCCGAACGCTTGCGCAGCAGCTCGCGGATGTGGCGAAGTCGGTCGAGGTGGCCTACGCCCATGGTCTCGTTCCACTTGGCCTCGCCGATGGCCAACAGGACCTCACGGCCGTCGTCCGCACGTCCGAAGACCGCCAGGTCGACCTCGTGGCCGGTCCTGGCCGCGGGGTCCGCGACCGTGCCGGACTCGACGCGGGTTCGCTGCCCGCCCAGGGTGTCGGCGGAGGCGTACCAACGGGCCCACGTGCGGCAGATCCGCTCGAAGTGCGGGCCGACGACCTTGCTGCGGAAGGTGGACTGCGACCGCTCCCAGACGGCCGGTGCCTGTCCCGGCCGTTCCAGGTCGCTCCACTCCGGGCGCATGACGGCGTAGTAGAAGGTGAGGATGGGCTCGGCGATCCGGTAGGCGGAACGCTTGCCGTGGAAGGCGTCCGGATCGCGCGTGATCATGCCGGTGTCCTCAAGGACGGTCAGCGCGTGGCCGAGGTCTGTGGACTTGCGTTCCAGGAAACTCGCGATACCGCCCCGGGTGTGGTTGCCCTGGGCGATGGCGGCGAGGACGCCGTGGTAGAGCGCGGTGTCACGCAGATCCGGCTCCTCGGCGAGGAGGAATCGCGCCTCGCGGAAGAGAGGGCGGCCAGGGTTGAGGACGTTGCGCAGTATCCAGGGGCCGAAGTCGTCGAGGCCGGCGGGGGTGTCGCCGAGCACGAACTCACGACCGTAGGCGGGGGTGCCGCCCACCACGGAGTTGAGCACGAGAGCCAGGCGGAGGTCCTCGACGCCCCAGAACCGGGCGGCGGACCGGTAGTCGAGCGTCGGCACGACCAGCTCCAGGCTCGCCCGGCCTCGCAGCGGCGCCGTGCCGGAGAGCAGGTTGCCCATGAAGGACAGCGCCGATCCGCACAGCAGCAGCCGGACGGGCCCGCCCTCCCGGCGCCCCTGCGGCCCGAGGGCGCGCTGGAGCAGTGACGGCAGCTCGGGCGAGGCCTTGACCAGGAACGGGAACTCGTCGAGTACGACGGTCAGCGGTCCGGTGTCCGGCGTCGCGAGGCGCATCATCGCCTCGACGGCCTCGTCCCAGTGCGCGAACCGGTACGGCGTCCGCCGCCCCTCGAACCGGGCCATCGCCGCGCCGAACTGACGCAGCGATTCAGCCTCGGTGGCTTCACTGGCCGCGAAGAAGAACCCACCGTTCGCCCGGCACACCCCGTCCAGCAGAAAGGTCTTGCCCTGCCGCCGCCGCCCGGACACCACGCCCAATGTCGCCTCGGGCCCCTGGTAACCGGCGTAGCGCACGAGCTCGGCCCACTCGAAGTCACGGTCGAACATGGTATCGGGCTTGGGAATCACGGGGCCTCCGGGTGTGCCGCTTCCTGCAGTCGGCATTCAATGAGCAGCGAATCTATTATAGGCGTGCTTATCATTCACGCCTGCATGGTGGCACCAGCACGGTTGGCCCTCGCTTGTCCTGAGGTACCGAGGGCACCGTCGGCCCCGGCCGGGCACACCCAGCCGTCACGCCCTCACCTCGCCACTCGATCACTCCCGTGAGCTGCCGGAAATCACCGAGTGATCGGCATGTTACGTACCGCGCTTAACGTCAGGCCATGGCGGACATATTTGACGCGTACGCGTTGGCCGACGCGTGGGACGAGATGTTTGAGCGGCCGGGTGAGGTCAGGACCGCCTATGAGCCGGTGCTGGCAGCACTTCAACCGATGGAACCGGCCGAACTCCGGTTCAGGGCCGACCAGATGGCACGGGCGTTCACGGACCGGGGCGTGACCTACGCCTTCGCGGGCGAGGAGCGGCCCTGGCCGCTGGACCTCGTGCCGCGGGTCCTGGACGCACTGGAATGGGATCTCATACAACGTGGGGTGTCCCAGCGGGTGCGGGCGCTGGAGGCCTATCTGGCCGACGCGTACGGGCCGTGCCGGGCCTTCGAGGACGGGGTGGTCCCCTGGAGACTGCTCCTCAACTCGCCCCACTTCCACAGAGCCGCGCACGGCGTGGAACCCCCGGGCGGCGTACGCATCCATGTCGCCGGCATCGATCTCGTACGCGACGAAGCGGGCGACTTCCGGGTCCTGGAGGACAACGTCCGGGTGCCGTCGGGAGTCTCGTACGTCATCGAGAACCGGCGTGCGATGACCCGGATCTTCCCCTCCCTCTTCGCCGAACAACACGTCCTGCCGGTCGACGGCTACGGGCAGCGGCTCCTCGCCGCGCTGCGCGCCGCCGCGCCCGACGGGATCGGCGACCCGCGCGTCGTCGTCCTGACCCCCGGTCCCAGCAACGCCGCCTACTTCGAACACGCCCTGCTGGCACGGCTGATGGGCGTGCAGTTGGTGGAGGGGCACGATCTGGTCTGCCGTGGCAACCGCGTGTGGATGCGGACCACGCGCGGCGAGATGCCGGTCCATGTCGTATACCGGCGGCTCGACGACGACTTCCTCGATCCGCTGCACTTCCGGCCCGACTCGGTGATCGGCTGCCCCGGCATCATGAACGCCGCCCAGGCGGGGAACATCACACTCGCGAACGCCGTGGGGAACGGGATCGCGGACGACAAGCTGCTGTACACGTACGTTCCCGATCTCATCCGGTACTACCTCGGCGAGGAGCCGGTACTCCCCAATGTCGAATCGTTTCGCCCCGATGAGCCGGGGCAGTTGGAGGCGGTCCTCGACCAGCTCCATGAGTTGGTCGTGAAGCCCGTCGACGGGGCCGGCGGCCAGGGCATCGTCATCGGGCCGCACGCGGACAAGGACACCCTGGATCGCGTACGCAAAGAGGTCATCGCCGATCCGCGGGGCTGGATCGCGCAGCGTCCCGTCGCCCTGTCCACGTCCCCCACCCTCGCGGGCGACCGGATGGCTCCGCGCCACATCGACCTCCGGCCGTTCGCCGTCAACGACGGAACCGATGTCTGGGTCCTGCCCGGCGGGCTCACCCGGGTCGCGCTCCAGGAGGGCAACCTCATCGTCAACTCCAGCCAGGGCGGCGGCTCCAAGGACACCTGGGTCCTCGCGGAGGGGCCGAAGGACGGGCCGCTCCCGGCGGAGTCCACGGCCGTCCCGCAGGTCGCCCCGCGCCAGCTCGGCCCCGACGGCGAGCGCGCCCTCGCGCAGGAGGAGGCGCAGCAGCAATGACCAGCACCCAAGGCAGGGCCGGCACCCCTGGCAACACCACCCACGCGGGCACCACTCAGGCGAGCACCACTCAAGGGAGCGCGAACGACGTGATCCTCTCCCGCATAGCCGAAGCACTGACCTGGACCGGCCGTTATGTCGAGCGCGCCGACGCCACCGGCCGCATCCTCGACGCGTATCTGCACCGGCTCCTCGAAGACCCCTGGCGGGACGAGGACGTGGCGTGCCGGTCGCTGTACGCGATCCTCGGCGTCGACGCGGGCACGGACCCCGTCGACATGCAGCAGGTCCTCGACCATCTGGCCTTCGACGCCCGTTCGACCTGCGCCATCGAGGGCGCCCTTGGCGCCGCCCGGCTGAACGCCCGCAGCGCCCGCGAGGCCGTCTCGTCCGAGATGTGGGAGTGCCTCAACTCCACCTGGCACGCCCTCGCCGACCAGCGCCTCGCCGCCCGCCGCACCGGCCCGTACGCCTATCTCGAACTCGTACGCCGCCGGGCCGCCCTCTTCTTCGGCCTCGCCGACTCGACGATGAGCCGCGACGACAGCTGGCGCTTCGTCGTCCTGGGCCGGAGCCTGGAGCGGGTGGACATGACCGTACGACTGCTGTCCGTACGGGTGTTGGACGCGCCGCACGCCCCCGACTGGCCGACGCTGCTCAGCGCGAGCGGCGCCGACGAGGCCTACGCGCGGGTGTACGGCGGCTTCGGGGACACCGCCCGGGTCGCCGAATTCCTCATCATGGACCGGGAGTTCCCGCGCTCGGTGCTGCACGCGCTGACCACGGCTGAGGAGTGCCTGGCCGCGCTCGGCCGCCCCCGCCAGGACCCGGCGCGCCGCCCGATCGGCCGGATGCGCACCCGCCTCGAATACCTGGACTCGACGGCTCTGGAGGACGTACTCCCGTCCCTCCTCGGCGAGTTGCAGGCGTCCTGCATGGCCTCCGCCGAGGCGGTCGCGGAGAGGTTCTTCCCGTACCAGGGGCCCGTCGAATGGGCCCAGGAAGGAGCGTGAGTACGCGATGACACACCGACTCCGCATCCGCCACATCACGAAGGTCTCGTACGCGCAGGCCGCGGTCTCCTCCCACAACGAGGTCCGCATGACCCCGCTGACGCTGCCCGGCCAGACGACCCTGGACGCCCGCGTGCTGGTGAACCCGTCCACGGCGACCTGGTCGTACTGGGACTACTGGGGCACCCAGGTCACCGGTTTCGACCTGATGGAACCCCACGCGGACCTGACGATCACCGCGGTGAGCCTGGTGGAGACCGCCCCGCCGCCCGGCCTGCTCCCCGCCCCCACCTGGGCCGAGGTGGCCGACCAGGTCACCAACTCCCGGCTGCTGGAACACTCGGTCCAGACGTCCCGTACGGCCGTGCCCGACAAGCTGATCGAGCGGGCCCGGCTCGCGGCGACGGGCCTCGACCCGCACGAGACGGCGGTGGCGGTGTCGAACCTGGTCGCCGACCACGTCTCGTACATCCCGGGCTCCACCGGCGTGAACACCAGCGCCGCGGAGGCCTGGGAGCAGGGCGCGGGCGTCTGCCAGGACATCGCCCACCTCACGGCCGGCCTGCTGCGCTCCCTCGGCCTGCCCACCCGGTACGTCTCCGGCTACCTCCACCCCGAACGCGACGCCGAACTCCACCGCCCCGTCGAGGGCCAGAGCCACGCCTGGGTCGAGTACTGGGCCGGCGACTGGACCGGCTACGACCCCACCAACCGCACCCGCGCGAACGAGTCCCACGTCGTGGTCGGGCGCGGCCGCGACTACGACGACGTGACGCCCCACAAGGGCGTGTACCGGGGGGTGGCCGGAGGGCCGCCGGAGGTGACGGTGGAGTTCACGCGCGTGGCGTGAACAGGGTGAACAGGCTTGCTCGGACGCCTACTTGGACGGTTCGGGACGCCTTACGGCACATCGGGCAGATCAGATGTGTGAAGGCTCCCGAACCGTCCCGGTTACGCGCGTGGACTGCGGAGAAGAAAAAGGGGACCAGGGGACTATTTGATGCCGAGTTCGTCGCACGCCGCCTCGTACTTGGACGTGCAGATCTCGTCGGCCGTGTAGATGCCGTCCCGGACGACCGTGTCCTCGACGGTCTCCTTGGTGAGCGCGGTGACCTGGAGGAGGTTGGCCGGGACGGCCTTGGTGGTCGGGCTGTCGACCTTGTCGGGGGTGAGGGCGTCGAACTCGATGCCGTAGCCGCGCACCCGGGCCACGGCCATCTCGGCGGCGGTCTCGGCCTCCTGCGGGTACGGCTTGTAGACGCTCATGAACTGGTCGCCGTCGACGACGCGCTGCACCGCGTCCAGCTCCGCGTCCTGGCCGGTGACCGGCGGCAGGTCGGTGACGCCCGCGGCCTTCAGCGCGGAGATGACGCCGCCCGCCATGCCGTCGTTGGCCGAGTACACCCCGGCGATGTTGTTCGCGCCGATGGCGGAGATGGCCGCCATCATGTTGGCCCGGGCGTTCGACGGCTTCCAGTCCTTGGTGTCGTACTGCTTGGCGATGGTCACCTTGCCGCTGAGCTCGTCGAGGGCGCCCTTCTTGAACTGGGCGGCGTTCGGGTCGGTCACCGCGCCGTTCATCATGACGATCTTCTGGGACCGGCTGCCGTTCAGCTCGTCGATGAGGGCCCGGCCCTGCACCTGGCCGACCAGCTCGTTGTCGAACGAGACGTACGCGTCGATCGGGCCCTCGGCCAGCCGGTCGTACGCGATGACGGGGATTCCCGCGTCCTTGGCCTTCTTCACCCCGGAGGCGATGGCCTTGGAGTCCACCGCGTCCACGAGCAGTACGTCGACCTTGTCGTCCACCATCCGCGCGAGCTGCTTGTTCTGCTCGGCGGCGTCCTGCTCGGCGTTCGCGTAGACGACCTTCCCCTTGCCGTTGGTCAGCGCGCCGACCTTCTTCTTGATGATGGGGTAGTCGAACTTCTCGTAGCGGGAGTTCGTCTTCTCCGGCAGCAGCAGGCCCACCGTGATGTCGTCGCCCCTGGCCGGGCTCGACTCCCCGGCCTCGTCGCCGCTCCCGTCGAGCACCCCGCATGCGGCGAGCGCGAGGGTCATGGTGGAAGCGGTGATGGTTATGGCGGTACGGCGCATACGGCTGTTCACTTCTGGTGCCTTCCGGACAAGGGCGCAGCAGTTCGGGCCCAGGTGACAAAAAGCCAACGTGGAGGTTCCCGGGCCGTCAAGGAGTAACTGCTAACGAGATCGCAACGGAAACCTGTGGAGAGACCGGGGTGATGTCGGGGGAATCCGTCGGACGGGAGTCCACAGCTCCGCCGCAGGAGGCGGACGAGGCGGGACGAAGGCGGGCCAGAGGCAAGGGGTGGAGGCAGGACAGAGGCAGGGCGGAGGCTGGTCGAAGGTTGGGCGGATCTGGACGGAAAGCGTCAGAAAACCACGTCCGGGTCAGTGCGGGCACCTGATCGGCCCCGTACGAATTGCGGCGGCGCGGCTCTCGGAAGTTGCTGGAACCAGACGACCCCGACCTCTCACGCTGGAGTCCCCATGCGCACGCTCTCCCGATACGTCATACCCCTCCTGGCGGCCGGCTGCCTGGCCGTGACGGCCGCCACGCCCGCGTCGGCCACCGATGCCGGACGAGGGGCCGCCGCCGCCCCGACCCCCGTCCCCGCCCCCGCCCCGGGTCCGTGCAATGTCGACTGGCCCAAGCTCGCCGGCCTCACCGGCCCCGCCAGCCTCCACGAGGCGATCGTCGCCTGCGCCGAGAGCTATACGGAGGCCGACCTCGACAGCTGGCTCAAGCCCCCGCCGAAGCTCTCCCAGGCCCAGGTGACGGATACGGGCACGGGTACGACTCCGGGTACGGGGACAGCGGCGGAGGAGGCGGAGGACTGGACAGGGGCCGACGCGGACTGGGACGCGGACCTGCTGGACCGCGTAACGCACAACCTGTTGGACAAGTAGACGAGTACCGGCCGGTTCACGCTGCCGCTCAGTCCTGGTCGTCCGGTGCGCGTTCGGGAAAGCGGAGGAGGCGGGCGGCCGGGGGCGAGGGCGGGAACTCTTCGCTGTCGGTGTCGGGATGCTGGCCGGGGCCGCCATCGGAACCCGGCCGGACCGACGCCCGACCGGAACCGGCTGACGGGCGGCCGGACCGTGTCGGCGGCCGACCGGAACCGCTCGTCGGCCGGTCTGAGCCTGTCGGCGGCCGGTCTGAGCCTGTCGCCAGTCGATCTGAACCTGCCGACAGTCGGTCTGAGCCTTTCGGTGGTGTCGGCGGTCGGTCGGGGTGCTCCGGGCCGGTCGTCGCCCGGGCGTGTTCGGCCCAGCCCGCTCGGAACCAGTTCAACTGCTGCCGTTGCAGTTCCTCCTCGGTGAGGATGCGCACGGCCTCCGGTCCCGCCTCCCGGACCATCTCGCCGAGTCTGACGAGCAGTTCGCCCACCAGCCTGGAGACGTGCTCCGCCTCGTCGCCCCGGCCGCCTCCTGGATTCCCCATGCGGCGCTCCAACCCCTTCCCCGTCAACCGCCCTCCGGGAGGAACTGCCGCGCCACCTTGGCGAACAGGTCCCGCAGTTCGGGCGGGACGCCCATCCGGTGGGCGGCCTCCTCGGCGCTCAGCCGCTGATGGTCCTCGCCGGTCACTGGGCGCTCGCCGCCGGCGAGCGGCAGGTCGTCCTCGGTGAGCCGGCCCGAGCGGATGAGCATCTCCCGCAGGGGCACGCCGAGTACGGCCGCGATGCGCCGCATCGTCTCCAGGTCGGGCATGGACTGCCGTTGCAGCAGCCGGCTCACGGCGGCGCGGTGCACCCCGGCGTCGTCGGCGAGCTTGGAACGGCCGCCGCCGCGCGGACTGTCGATCTCGTAGCCACGGGTGCGCAACAGGTCCTCGATCCAGCCCGCGAACCCCTCAAGCCCCTCGGCCCGCTGACTCTGGTCCGTACGGGCCCCGGCCCGTGAGCTGGAACCCATGTGTCCGCTCTCCCCTCGTCGCGGGGAGAGCGTATCGACCGTGCTCGCACCGACGTGTGTGCGCGCTCGCACGTAACTGTGAAGATTTGACAACTGGTGTTCCATAAAAGGCCGTTCATGCACTGTCCGTGGCGCATTCATCACGCCGACCTCCCCGGCTGGTAATAGCTTGCGCACGCGCTCGCACCATGCGAACCTGTTCGCTCGTTCGCAACGATCGAACACATGTTCCCATACGTGGGAAGGAGTCGCAGCCGAACACGAACGGCTCGGACCGCGGCCGGTGCCCCGAAGACCGAAGACCCCGAACGAAGGCCACCGAATCCATGAACGCCCCGCTGAACCCCCCGCTCAAGCCCTCACCGAAGCCCTCACCCCCGGGAGGCCACCGATGACGGCCACCGAGGCCGAGGAGATCGCGCTGGAACTGGAGCGCCTGCGCCGCTCGGTCGACGTCGGCTTCGCCACCACCCGCGGCGACCTCGCCCTCCTCCTCCAGCGCGCCGACCAGACCGACAAGACCCTCGACGAACACGAGTCCCGCATCGAGGCCCTGGAACGCACCCGCTGGCCCCTCCCGTCCCTGGCGGCAGCCACGTCGTGCACGGCCCTGGCCCTGACGATCTGGCAGTCGACGGGCCGATAACCCTCGCTCGGCCCCCGCCCCGGGAAGGAGTCGGACTCCCCCCGGCTCCTTCGCCTGGTCGGGCCACCAGGGCAACGGCAACAACCGCGGGCTACTTCCCGGCCCCCATCGGCATATAGCTGATCGGCATATCGCTGGCCCCCGCCGTCGGGCTCAGGCACCCTCGGCCACATGGCTGACGAGATGGCTGACGAGTGCTTCGGGCATCCACGACTCGCTGAGATCTACGACCCGCTCGACCCGGACCGCGGCGATCTCGACGCGTACGTCCGCATGGCGGAGGAGTTCGGGGCCCGCCAGGTCCTGGACATCGGCTGCGGAACAGGGGTGTTCGCACTCCTGCTGGCCGACCGCGGAATCGACGTCGTCGGTGTCGACCCGGCCCAGGCGTCCATCGACGTGGCCCGGGGCAAGCCCGGCAGCGAGCGGGTGCGCTGGATCTGCGCTGACGCGACGGCACTCCCGCCGCTCCGGGTCGACCTCGCGACCATGACGGCGAACGTCGCCCAAGAGATCGTCGACCCGCAGGCGTGGCGGAGGACCCTGCGGGGTGCCTACGAAACCCTGCGCCCAGGCGGGCGTCTGGTCTTCGAGACCCGGGACCCGGCAAAGCGCGCCTGGGAAGCGTGGAACCGCGAGACCTCGTACGGGGTGACGGAGATCCCGGGTGTCGGCGCGGTCGAGAGCTGGGTCCGGTTGATCGAGGCCGATGGACCGCTGGTGACGTTCCACTGGACGTATGTGTTCGCCGCGGACGGGCAGGAGCTGACATCGGAATCGACGCTGCGCTTCCGCGAGCGGGATGAGATCGAGGCGGAACTGGTGGCGCAGGGTTACGTCATGGAAGACATCCGCGACGCACCCGACCGACCAGGCCTGGAGTTCGTCTTCGTCGCCTTGCGACCGGCGGAGGGCGGCGAACCGAAAGACGCCGGACAGCGCGAAGGGGCCCGGCGGTTCAGGTGACAGAACCTGAACCGTCGGGCCCCTTACGCGTGTTCATGTACGTACGCACCTACCTGCGCGTGTCAGTCCGTGTCAGTCCGACTGCTGTCGCTTCGGTCGCCACACCACCAGCGCGCTGGTCTGCTGGACCTCCTGGTACGGGACCAGGTCGCGGCGGTACGAGGCGTGGACCGCGGCCTCGCGCTGCTGCATCGCCGCCGCCGCGCCGTCCAGGGCCGCTTCCATCTCCGCGACGCGGGACTGGAGCGCGGCGACCTGGTTCTCCAGCTCGATGATGCGCTTGATGCCGGCGAGGTTGATGCCCTCGTTCTGCGACAACTGCTGGACGGTACGCAGCAGTTCGATGTCGCGGGCCGAGTAGCGGCGACCGCGCCCGGCCGTGCGGTCCGGGGAGACCAGGCCGAGGCGGTCGTACTGGCGCAGGGTCTGCGGATGCAGGCCGGAGAGCTGGGCGGCCACCGAGATGACGTACACCGGTGTCTCTTCCGTCAGCTCATATGCGGAATAAGAACTCTGTCGACGGCGTCCGGTTGCGTCCATGGTGTCCTCATGCTCCCTTCGCGGCCTGGAACAGCTCCGCCCGCGGATCCTCACCCGCGGTCGCCTCGCGATACGCCTCCAGCGCGTCACGAGCCTTCCCCGTAACGTCCGTGGGGACACTCACCTCGACGGTGACCAGCAGGTCCCCGCGGGTGCCGTCCTTGCGGACCGCGCCCTTGCCGCGGGCGCGCATCGTGCGGCCGTTGGGCGTGCCCGGCGGCAGCTTCAGCGTCACCGGCGGGCCGCCGAGCGTGGGCACGCGGACCTCGCCGCCGAGCGCCGCCTCCGCGAAGGTGACGGGCACGGTGACGGTGAGGTTGTCGCCCTTGCGGCCGAAGACCGGGTGCGCGTCCACGTGCACGACGACGTACAGGTCGCCCGACGGGCCGCCCCGCTCGCCCGGCGCGCCCTTGCCGCGCAGCCGGATGCGCTGGCCGTCGCTGACCCCCGCGGGGATACGGACCTGCATGGTCCGGGACGACTTGGCGCGCCCCGAGCCGCTGCAGACCAGGCACGCGTGCTCCGCGATCAGGCCGCGGCCCTTGCAGTCCGGGCAGGGGTCGGTGAGGGAGAACCCGCCGCCGGAGCCCCGCGCCACCTGGCCGGTGCCGACGCAGGTCGGGCACACGCGCGGTGTGCCGTTCTTGTCGCCGGTGCCCGAACAGGCCTTGCAGGGCGACTGCGAGGTCATGCGCAGTGGCACGGTCGCCCCGTCCACGGCCTCCGTGAAGCTCAGCGTGACCTCGGTGTCGATGTCCTGGCCGCGCCTGGGCTGCGTACGCGTGCCGGTGCCCGTGCCGCCCGCGCCGCCGCGGTTGAACAGGCCTCCGAAGACGTCACCGATCCCGCCGCCGAAGCCGCCGCCCGCCTGTCCCTGCCCCTGGGGGCCGCCTCCGAAGAGGTCCCCCAGGTCGAAGTTGAAGGAGCCGCCGCCGGCGCCGGGTCCGGGCCGGAACCCGCCGTTGCCGAAGAGCGTGCGGGCCTCGTCGTACTCCTTGCGCTTCTTGGGATCGCCGAGGATGTCGTTCGCCTCGGAGATCTCCTTGAAGCGGTCCTCGGCCTTCGCGTTGCCCTTGTTGGCGTCCGGGTGGAACTCGCGGGCGAGCTTCCGGTACGCCTTCTTGATCTCGGCCTCGGTGGCGTCCTTGGGGACGCCGAGGACCTTGTAGTAGTCCTTCTCGATGAAGTCCTTGGTGCTCATCCTCGACGCCCCTCCTTCCGTACGTCCCTACGTACGCGCCGTACTGCCTCGCGTACAGGTTCTCGTACGTCTTTTTTCACGTCAGCCCTCGTCCGGGCCACCGCTCTCCTTGTCGTCGGCCGCCGTGGTCGCGTCCGCCTCGTCGCCCTTGACGGTCTGCGCGCCCGGCTGCGGCTCGGCCACCGCCACCCGCGCGGGGCGGATGGTGCGCTCGCCGAACCGATACCCCGGCTGCAGAATCGCCACGCACGTCGTCTCCGTGACGTCCGGCGCGTACGAGTGCATCAGGGCCTCGTGGATCGTCGGGTCGAAGGGCTCGCCCTCCTTGCCGAACTGCTGCAGGCCCATCTTCGCCGCGACGGTCTCCAGCGACTCGGCGACGGACTTGAAGCCGCCGACCAGTTCGCTGTGGTCCCGCGCGCGGCCGATGTCGTCGAGCACGGGCAGGAGCTCGGTCAGGAGGTTCGCGATGGCGATCTCCTTGACCGCGATCCGGTCGCGCTCGACCCGGCGGCGGTAGTTCTGGTACTCGGCCTGGAGCCGCTGGACGTCCGCCGTGCGCTCGTTGAGCGCCGTGCGCACCTGGTCCAGCTGAGCGGTGAGGCCTGCGACCTGGGCCGCTGCTGCCGCGTCCCCTGCCGGGGCCGCCCCCTCCTCCGTGGAGGGGGCGACCGTCGGCTCGGCGTCTTCAGGGGTGGCGCCGGAGGGGACGTCGGGCGACTGCGGCTGCTGTGACTGCTGCTCGTCGAAGCCCGGGGTCTCCTCTGTCACGCGGCACCGTCCTTACGGTCACGGTCCTCGTCCACGATCTCGGCGTCGACGACGTCGTCGTCAGCGGCCTTGGCATCCGCGCCCGCGTCGGCACCCGGGGCCTCGGCGCCGGACGCGGCACCCTGGCCGGCCTGCGCGTCGGCGTACATCGCCTGGCCGAGCTTCTGCGAGACGGCGGCGACCTTCTCGGTGGCCGTACGGATCTCGGAGGTGTCCTCGCCCTTGAGCGCGGCCTTCAGTTCCTCGATGCTCGACTCGACCTCGGTCTTGACGTCGCCGGGGACCTTGTCCTCGTTGTCCTTGAGGAACTTCTCCGTCTGGTAGACGAGCTGCTCGCCCTGGTTGCGGGTCTCGGCGGCCTCGCGGCGACGGTGGTCCTCGTCCGCGTACTGCTCGGCCTCCTGGCGCATCCGGTCGACCTCGTCCTTCGGCAGCGAGGAGCCGCCGGTGACGGTCATCTTCTGCTCCTTGCCCGTGCCGAGGTCCTTCGCGGTCACGTGCATGATGCCGTTGGCGTCGATGTCGAAGGCGACCTCGATCTGCGGGACACCGCGCGGGGCCGGGGGCAGACCGGTCAGCTCGAACATCCCGAGCTTCTTGTTGTACGCCGCGATCTCGCGCTCGCCCTGGTAGACCTGGATCTGCACGGACGGCTGGTTGTCCTCGGCCGTCGTGAAGATCTCGGACCGCTTGGTCGGGATCGTGGTGTTGCGCTCGATGAGCTTGGTCATGATCCCTCCCTTGGTCTCGATACCGAGGGACAGCGGGGTCACGTCGAGGAGCAGGACGTCCTTGACCTCGCCCTTGAGGACACCGGCCTGGAGCGCGGCGCCGATGGCGACGACCTCGTCCGGGTTCACACCCTTGTTGGCGTCCTGGCCGCCGGTGAGCTCCTTGACGAGCTCGGCGACGGCGGGCATACGGGTGGAGCCACCGACGAGAACGACATGGTCGATCTCGCTGAGCTGGATGCCGGCGTCCTTGATGACGTTGTGGAACGGCGTCTTGCAGCGCTCCAGGAGGTCGGCCGTGAGCTGCTGGAACTGGGCGCGCGTGAGCTTCTCGTCCAGGTGCAGCGGGCCTTCGGCGGAGGCCGTGATGTAGGGCAGGTTGATCGAGGTCTCCGTGGAGGAGGACAGCTCGATCTTGGCCTTCTCGGCGGCCTCGCGGAGGCGCTGGAGGGCCATCTTGTCCTTGCCCAGGTCCACGCCGTGGCCGGCCGAGAACTGCTTGACCAGGTAGTCCATGACTCGCTGGTCCCAGTCGTCACCACCGAGGTGGTTGTCGCCGTTCGTGGCCTTCACCTCGACGACGCCGTCACCGATCTCCAGGAGGGACACGTCGAAGGTGCCGCCACCGAGGTCGAAGACGAGGATCGTCTGGTCGTCCTTGTCGAGGCCGTACGCGAGGGCGGCCGCGGTGGGCTCGTTCACGATGCGCAGGACGTTCAGGCCCGCGATCTCGCCGGCCTCCTTCGTCGCCTGACGCTCGGAGTCGTTGAAGTACGCCGGGACGGTGATGACCGCGTCCGCGACCTTCTCGCCCAGGTACGCCTCGGCGTCGCGCTTCAGCTTCTGCAGGATGAAGGCGCTCATCTGCTGCGGGTTGAAGTTCTTCCCGTCGAGCTCGATGGACCAGTCCGTGCCCATGTGACGCTTCACCGAGCGGATGGTCCGGTCCACGTTCGTGACCGCCTGGCGCTTCGCGACCTCTCCGACGAGCACCTCACCGTTCTTGGCGAAGGCGACGACGGACGGCGTGGTCCTGGCGCCCTCGGCGTTGGTGATGACGGTGGGCTCACCGCCCTCCAGAACGCTGACGACGGAGTTAGTCGTGCCCAGGTCGATGCCGACCGCACGTGCCATTTCAATTCCTCCAGCAATGACTTGAGTGGAACGGACTCAAGTGTGCACGACGCTTGCCGCTGGGTCAACAGACCTGAGTCGGAGGGGCTCAACTCTTATCTCTTCCTTACGCGCAATTAGGCTTTGACCTGCGGGGCGGCGGTGGGCTGCGGGCCGGTGGGGGCTTGTCGCGCCCACGCGGCGGAGCCGCATATCGACACAGCCCCGCGCCCCTTAAGGGGCACGACCGAGCGGGCGCGACTGAAGGGGCACGGCCGAAGGGGTGCGACTGGAGGGGCGCAACCCCACTCAGGCAAGCCTCAGCGACGCAGATCACCGCACCCCTGGCTACAGTGCGGCTGGGAGAGTAGGTAGTCTCAGAGGACTGCGTAAGTTACCGCTTAGTAATCAGCTGAAGTCCAGGCTTAGTCCAAGCTTTAGTCCCACCTCGCAGGCCCGAGGAGCCCCCAATGCAACTCGCCGCGATCATCGTGTCGCTGGTCCTGACCGTGGTCGGCGTTGCGCTCATCGCCCGAGCCGTCGCGCAGATCTACCGGTTCGTGAAGCTCGGTCAGTCGGTGCCCGCGGGCAGCCGCACCGACGACCCCAAGGCCCGCACGATCACCCTGGTCAAGGAGTTCCTCGGCCACACCCGGATGAACCGGTGGGGGATCGTCGGCTTCGCGCACTGGTTCGTCGCGATCGGCTTCCTGACGCTCCCGCCGACTCTCGCGCAGGCGTACGGCCAGCTCTTCGAGGCCGACTGGACGCTGCCGGTCATCGGCGGCTTCCTGCCGTTCGAGATGTACATCGAGTTCATCGGCGTCATGACGATTCTCGGCATCCTCGTACTGATGGCGATCCGGCTGCTCAACCTGCCCTCACGGGCGGGCCGCAAGTCGCGCTTCGCGGGCTCCGTCGCCTGGCAGGCGTACTTCGTCGAGTACGTCATCCTCACCATCGGTCTGGCGATCTACACGCTGCGCGGCCTGGAGGGTGCGATCCACCACGTGGACCACTACGAGGCCGCGTACTTCGCCTCGTACCCGCTGGTGCTCGCCTTCAAGGGGCTCTCCCTCGGCACGCTCCAGAACCTGGTCTACCTGGTCGCGATGATCAAGATCGGCACCTCGCTGATCTGGATGATCACCGTCGCGCTGAACACCAACATGGGCGTCGCCTGGCACCGCTTCCTCGCCTTCCCGAACATCTGGTTCAAGCGGAACGCGAAGGGTGAGACCGCCCTCGGCGGGCTGCTGCCGATGACGAGCGGCGGCGAGCCGATCGACTTCACCGACCCCGGCGAGGACGACGTCTTCGGTGTCAGCCAGGTCGAGCAGTTCTCCTGGAAGGGCATCCTCGACTTCTCCACTTGCACCGAGTGCGGGCGGTGCCAGTCGCAGTGCCCGGCCTGGAACACCGGTAAGCCCCTCTCCCCCAAGCTCCTCATCATGTCCCTGCGCGACCACGCGCACGCCAAGGCCCCGTACCTGCTCGCGGGTGGCGGCAAGGACATGGAGGGCAATGAGAAGGCGACCAAGGAGCAGCTGGCCGACGTACCCGCCGCCGCCCTCGCCGAGGCCGAGCGGCCGCTGATCGGCACCCTCGAAGAGAACGGCGTCATCGACCCCGACGTCCTCTGGTCGTGCACCACCTGCGGTGCCTGCGTCGAGCAGTGCCCCGTCGACATCGAGCACGTCGACCACATCGTCGACATGCGCCGCTACCAGGTGATGATCGAGTCCGCCTTCCCGAGCGAGGCCGGCACGATGCTCAAGAACCTGGAGAAGAAGGGCAACCCCTGGGGTCTTGCCAAGAAGCAGCGCCTGGAGTGGACCAAGGAGGTCGACTTCGAGATCCCGGTCGTCGGACGGGACATCGAGGACCTCACCGAGGTCGAGTACCTGTACTGGGTCGGCTGCGCGGGCGCGCTGGAAGACCGCGCCAAGAAGACGACGAAGGCCTTCGCGGAACTCCTCCACATGGCGGGCGTCAAGTTCGCGATCATGGGCGGCGACGAGAAGTGCACGGGTGACTCCGCGCGGCGCCTCGGCAACGAGCCCCTCTTCCAGGAGCTCGGCATGGAGAACGTCTCCGCGCTGAACATGGCCTTCGGCGAGGAGATGGACGACGAGGGCAACTTCACCGCCGAGTCGAAGAAGCCGAAGTCGGCCAAGAAGATCGTCGCGACCTGCCCGCACTGCCTCAACACCCTCGGCAACGAGTACCCGCAGATCGGCGGCGACTACGAGGTCATCCACCACACCCAGCTGCTCCAGCACCTCATCGACGAGGGCAAGCTGATCCCGGTGACCCCGGTCGAGGGCCTCATCACCTACCACGACCCGTGCTACCTGGGCCGCCACAACAAGATCTACACGCCGCCGCGCGAGATCATGACGGCCGTCCCGGGCCTGCGCCAGCAGGAGATGCACCGCCACAAGGAGCGCGGCTTCTGCTGCGGCGCCGGTGGTGCGCGGATGTGGATGGAGGAGCGGATCGGCAAGCGCATCAACAACGAGCGCGTCGACGAGGCCCTCTCCCTCAACCCGGACATCGTCTCCACCGCCTGCCCGTTCTGCCTCGTCATGCTGACCGACTCGGTCAACGGCAAGAAGAACGACGGCAAGGCCAAGGAGTCCATCCAGGTCGTCGACGTCGCCCAGCTGCTCCTCGACTCCGTCAGGACGCCGGTCGACGACGAGCCCCCGGCGGGCGAGGCGGACGCGGAGAACGAGCCGGAGCCCCAGCCGGTGAAGTAACCCGCCACTTCGGCACGGCCGACACCCCATGTCCTGCCCGGGCATGGGGTGTCGTCGTTCCTGACGGTCAGTTGAGCCGGTGCAGCCGCAGGCCCCGGCTCTCGGCGACGCGCAGGACGTCATGGAGGGCCTCGGTGAGACGCTCGGCGAGGAAGCGGAGTTCGCCCTGCGGGGTGTCGGGGAGCATGTCGCGGGCGTGGGCGAGGAGTTGTGTCCCCATGCCGAGCTGGATGGACTCGGTGGCGTCGGCGAGGCGTGACACGGGCCCGCCGTGGTCGTCGGTGATCAGGGAGCAGGAGTTGCCCTCGGGACCGGTCCAGGGCAGCAGACGCGGCACCCGCGCCGATTCCGCTTCCATCAGGCGACCTCCGTCCCGTGGATCCAGTACGGGCCGGGCATGTCCAGCCCCAGGGCGGCCAGGGCCAGTTCGCGACGCCGTTCACGTTGCTCATGGGCGATCACGTACGGGCGTACGGGAGTGGCGTCCGTGCCGTCGAGGGGGGGGTGTCCAGGCCGTACGGGCTGCGGTGGGCGGGGAGGGCCGTGGCCCGTGGCGCGAGCCGCTGAACGGACCTCCGCACCGGCCGTACGGGATGCGCTTCGCGCGGGGTGAGCGGGATGAGCAGGAGGCCCGCCCAGGTCATGAGTCGGCGGATAAGGTCGGTCACGTCATCAGCTCCGATCGGGTTTGGCTGGTGGCCACGCCCCGGGACGGCTCCAATCCGTCGCCGGGGTCTTCCAGCCCGTAACCCTACTGCGGTCTACTGCTCCATGCACAGGGTACTGTGAATCGCACAGAATGCCGCCGTCTGCGCATGGTGGTGCGGTGATGGAATTTGTTGCCGACATCCCCCGCTGGCGCCAAGTGGCCGAGGTGATTCGCCGTCGCATCGAGGACGGCACGTACCCGCCGCGCACGCGCATCCCGTCCGTCGTGGAGATCACCGCGGAGTTCGGCATCGCCGCCGTGACCGCGCAGAAGGTGCACAAGGGCCTGCGCGCGGAAGGCCTCATCTACACCGAACCGGGCCTCGGCTCCTTCGTCACAGCGCGGCCCGCGGAGCCCGAGCGCGGTAACGCCACCACATGACCCCCGTCCGACGACCTCGCCGCGCTCAGCGGATCGGTGTCGTCTGTGCGAGGGCGATGCGCCAGTCGTCGCCCTCGCGGATCAGGACGTAGGTCATCGCTCCGGTGGCGGGGAGTTCGGACGGGTCCGGGCCCTCGGCGCCGGCTCGTTCGTCGTGGATCGTCTTGGTCAGGCTCACTATGGCCACGTCGGGCGTGGGGTACCGGATGTCGTCGACCTCCAGTTCGGTCCGGATGCCCTTGAGCGGGGAGGCGAGCGCCGCGGCCATGGCCGCGGCGAAGGTCTCGCGTCCGAAGAGGCGCCGTCCTGCGACATTGATGAGTACGAGGTCGGCGGTGTGCAGTTCCGGCAGCACGTCCGGGTCGGTCTGGGCTTCCTGGCTGCGCGCGACGAGTTCGCGGATGCGAGTTGAGTCAGTGGTGTGCGTGGCGTCCGTGGTGTCCATGCGGGAAACGTAGGACCTGAAGCAAAGTTGAGGTCAATACCTCTCGTCACCGGAGTCCGCGCCACTGGGCCGCCGAGCATGCTCGGCGGCCCAGTGGCTGCACATCCCTCGGCTCGGGGGCCGGGTCAGTCGTCGCGCTGGGTGCGGGCCAGCCGGTCCGCACGGTCGCGGCGGGACGGGGACAGGACGTTGACCGTCACGCCGGCGCCCTCGCCGGGCGTCGCGTCCCAGCGGCGCAGCTTGCCGGCCACCTTCGCCACCCGCTCGTCGTCCGGTCCTGCGTCGACGTAGAACAGCGACTCGTCGACCTCGGTGTCGTCGCCGCCCCAGCGCACGACACCCTCGCAGTCGGCGAGGACGTCCCGCAGCGTCAGCTCCTGGAGGGGGAAGAGCCCGCCCTTCGCACTGGCGCCCGGCCGGATCCGTACCGCCGTACCGGAGGCGAGGTTCGACTCCGGAAGGGCCTTGCGGAGCTTGCCGATCTGCTGCCAGCCCGCCAGGTCGATCCGCTGGAGCTGCTCCACTTCGTAGTGAAAGCGGCGGATCACGTGGACGAGGATCAGCTCCACGTCGCCGATCCGCACGTCGACCTCAAGACCCGTACCGGCCACCGGACGCGTCCACACCGTGGAGACGTGGTTGGCCTCCTTCTCGACCGGCCAGCCGTTCGCGGACGTCGGGAGCTTCTTCGGCGCGCTCAGGGGCGCGCTCTTCGGCGCGGCCGAGGCCGTGCCCTGCGCGACGGACCCCAGGGCGGCCGCGGCACCGATCACCGTGGCGCTCTTCACCACGCCCCGCCTCGTCATGTCGTTCTGCACGTCTGTCATCCCTCTCTCATAGAACGATCATGAGCGCGAACGACGGCACAAGGGTCACCAGGACACTGACCGGCCAGTACACGCGGGCCGCCAGTGCCGACCTGCGCCGCAACGGTCGGTTGGCCAGCCACCAGACCAGACCGAACACCAGCAGCACCGGCCCGCCGACCAGCAGCCAGGGCAGCATGCCGTCGTTCTCGGTCGGCTCACCGACGGTCCAGCCGAGCGCCTTGAGCGGCCAGTTCACCGCGAAGTACGACAGCAGCCACACCGGAACGACCCCGGGGACCCCCAGCAGCAGGTTCACGCCGAGGACGGCCGGCAACGACTTCCGCATGCGCCCAGTATTCACGGTGTCCACACTGCTCACGGTGTTCACGCCCATGATCGAGGTCACTTGCTGCGGGACAGCTGGTTGTAGTTCTCGAGCACGTTGTAGAGACCGATCAGCTCGCGGCCGTACTGCGCGGCGGCGTCGCCGGTCCCGTTGTACCGGGCCAGCAGCGCCTGGGTGTCGGCGAGGCCCGTGGTCAGGCCGGGCCGGGGCTTCCCGAGCTGGTGCGCGTTGTAGAGCGTCAGATAGGCGACCGACCGGATGTTGTAGGTCGGGTCCTCGTTGAGGTCCTTCCACACCCCCGGGATGTCGTCGTCGGTCAGCGGGCTGCCGTTGATGATTCCCTGCTGCATGCAGTAGTTGCGGGCGTCGATGGTCACCCAGGCGAAGATCTGGCCCCAGCCGGTGCTGCAGTCGTCGTCCAGTCCGGCCTTGACGGCCTCGTCGGCGGCGACGTCCAGGGGGTTCATCTTGCGCAGCTCCCACAGGACCGGAGCCTGGATCAGCGCCTTGCGGACCTTGAGCTGCCGCGCCAGCGACGTGAACAGCCAGTCCGCGCTCAGCACGAGCTCGTACGCCTTGCTGGTGGAGATGCCGCCCAGCGTGGCCCAGTCCGAGTCGGTCCAGCCGTCGCCGCCGGTCTCCGGAACACCGATCGACACCAGGTAGTTCTTGACGTCCGTCAGCATCGGGGCCTGGTACGCGTCCTTGTCCAGGTCGACGTCCACGCCGTCGGTGTAGCCGCCGGGGTCGAAGTCGCCCTGGCCGGTGTCACGGCCCGAGGCGACGTTCTTGTCGATCTCGATCGAGCCGGTGCCCGAGCCGACCGTGATGGTGGCGATCTGGTCGAACGCCCAGTTCGTCGGCATCGGGTAGCCGAGGTTCCCCGAGAAGCCGCTCGACATGTCGGACACGAAGCTCGTCGCCGAGTACCCGGCGTCCGCGATGCGCTGGCACACGTTGCGCGGTCCGTAGACACCCACGCCGTAGGCGGAGTTCTCGCCGATGGTGCGCATCACGCCGCGGAAGTGCGGAACGATGTACTGGGTGACCTCACCGTCCATCGCGTCGTAGTCGACCGCGAAGTAGATGATCGAGCCGGGCTTGAAGCCGTGGTACTGCGCCCAGTCGATCGCCTTGAACGCGTCGCTGGTGCCCTGGTTGTAGCTGAAGTAGTCCGCGGACCGGCTCCACGTCTGGAAGATCGGGAAGCAGCGCAGCCCGGCCTCCTTGATCGTGGCGAGTTCGCCGGGCTGGATCTGCTTCTCCGGCAGGCTCGTGGTGGACGGGTTGAAGAGGTACCGGCCGATGTACTGGTAGCCGGCGGCCTTCAGGGCCTGCGCCCGCGGCGGCGTGATCATCGTGACGCCGTCGCACGCCGTACCGGGGCGGGACTGGTCGCCGTAGGAGACGAGCAGCGAGGCCCACGTCGGGAAGTCGCCGTTGCCGGTGACCGGGAGCTTGACGAACGACTGGAAGCTCTCCACACCGCTCTGCACCGTGGCGGTGAAGTTCCCGAAGGGCACATTCCGCTTGTTGAGGATCATGGCAGCGGTGAACAGCTGCGCCCATACGCCGGTGGTGCCGGCCGAGACCGTGTGGGACTTCAGGCCGGACTGGGTGCCGGGTCCGAACACACCGTTCGCGGTGCCGTCGGCCATGCCCAGCTCGTACTGGATCGCGAACAGCATCGACTTGGCGACGTCACGGGAGTGGTAGCCGTCGCAGGGGATGACGTAGAAGTCCTTGCGGAGGATGTACCGGCCGTTCAGCCACTGCTGGATGGACCGGATGGTGTCCGAACCGCCGCCGATGGTGACGTAGGCGTCCATGTTGAACAGGCCCTTGACGACCTTCGGCCACAGGGCACTGCCCGGATACGTGGCGCTCACGCCCATGTTCTGGTTGAGCTTCTCGACGGCGGCCTTGACCCGGTCGTTGTACTTGCCGTCGATCTCGCCGCCGTCGTAGCCCTTGCAGTACAGGGCGGACTGGATGATGCGGGCGAAGTTGGCCGAGGGGACCGTCGACTCGTCCAACTTGCCGTACTTCGCGCCGATCGTCGACAGCGTGGTCGGGCCGAAGGAGTCCGAGAGGGCGGTGATGCCCATCTCGTACTGAAGCGCTCTGGTGAGGGCGTACATCACGGGCCAGCCGGTGACGCCGTTCTCCTCCAGTTTGGATATGCCTAGCGTCGCGCCGTCGTTGTACGTCGTGTTCACGAACCTCTGGGCGAGACGAACCATCTCGTCGGCCATGGACTGTCTCCTGACTTCTGGGTGCGGGCGGAAAGAGGCAGGCAGAAGGGGTCTGGCAGAAGGGGCTGGGAAAAAAGAGAGTCGGCGGAAGGGGGCGGCCGCCCGAAAGGCACGGGCGGACCGCCCTGAAAGCCGGATGAGAAAATTCAGAATTCACGGGCGCCGAAAGGAAATTTTCTTCGCCTTTCGGAAGGCGAGGTGGACCTCCACACCTTGCCATGCGGACGCCCGATTCACGGAGCCCCGGACCGGGGTCAACACGCCCACCGGAACGAGCCGTTGCAGTGCGTCATTGCCATACTTTTGCCCAATTCCCTACAACCGTGAGGGGCGCCACACGGCCGGACCGTACCCCGATGTTTCACCCCTCGAAGAACAGCCAGCAATGCCATCAATTCAGACATGTGGATAATTTGCCTCTTCGAGCCTCAGCACACCCAATTCAGGCCGGATCCGCATAGCCATCCGGAAGGGAGCATTCCGGATCTCGAAAGGTAACGAATTCAGCACGAACACTTCAACGTGTTACCGCCATTTACCCTCGGCTCGATCAAGTGCATGATGACCGGCGTTGTTGTTTCCGGGGCGGATGAGGTTCACGGTGCGCGGGCGAAGAACGAGTACGCGGATGGTGGCGGCGCTGGCCGGATGTGTGCTCGGAGCCGGTCTCGTCGTCGCCTGTGGTCCCACCGCCCAGCAGGGCGACGGCGGGGACGCGGCGGAGGGGCGCGAACGCGTCACCGTCGCCAAGGCCCCGGCCCAGCTCCCCGTCCCGTCCGGCAAGGGCAGCCGCACGGCGGACGACTTCAACGGGGACGGGCACCGCGACCTCGTCCTCAACGACCTCGTGAAGCGGGACAGCCACGGGGACGACGCCGGTATCGGTGTCGTCTACGGGTCGGGATCCGGACGCGGACTCGCGCCGGGCGCCCGGCAGTTGCTGAGTCCCGCGAAGCACGCCGCCGCCACCAAGGGGCAGTTGCCCGCCGTGTTCGACGCCGAGGCGAGCTGCGACCTCGACCAGGACGGGTTCACCGACCTCGTCGTCTCGACCGACCCGCCGTTCGACGGGCAGGGGCAGCCGCCGGTGCCGCTGCAGATCCTCTTCGGCTCCTCCCAGGGCCTGGTCGGCAAGGCCGTGAAGCTGGTGATCCCCGGGCAGGCACGGGCCGGCAATGACTGGCCGGACCACCCGGTGTGCGGGGACTTCGACGGGGACAAGGCCGAGGATCTGGTCGTGCACGCGTCCGACGGGCAGCTCAGCCACCTGCGCGGACCCTTCACGCGCAAGGGGTCACCGAAGGCGGCCGGCGCGGCTCTCGCCTCGCCCGGGAACGTGCCCACTCCCCCGGCCGTGGACGTCGACCGGGACGGCTACGACGACCTCCTCGTCCGTACCACCGACGGTCCCGCCGCCTCCACCGCCGCCCTCGTCCTGGGCGGCCCTGCCGGGCCCACCGGCACCCCCGTCGCCCTCCCGAGCGGCCTCGACGTCGCCTTCGGCCGGTTCGGCAAGGGCGCGGACCTCGACGTGGCGGTCGGCTCGATGACCGGCACCGCGCTCCGGTACGACGTGCCCGGCGGCCCGCGCGGTGAACTGGCCGTGCCGGGTACGGTCCTGGACGCCGGGGACTTCGACGGCGACGGGGTGAGCGAACTCGTCTCCAGCGGCTCGGAGTTGAGGGTCTTCCGTGGGCGTACGGCAGGGCTGTCCGCGTCCGGGATGGTGACCGTGCCGCCGCCCGCCCCTGGTGCCACCCGCGTCCTGACGGTGGCCGACTTCGACGGGGACGAGCGAGCGGACCTGGTGGTGCGGACCTACCGCGGGGACACGAAGGACACGATCGCCGTGTACACGGGCAAGAAGCGGGGTCTGATCGCGAGGGAGCCCGCGCTCACCTTCTCCACCTCCGGGTTCCTGGGCATGGCGGACTGACGCGGGGCCCTCGATCGGACTGACGCGGGGCTCGCGACGAGCGGCCGGTCCCAGAAGTTTCAAGAAACTCAGGAGTCACGTACAACCCTCCCGCCCCTCCACAGGTCTCCTGATCGCCAACCGCCCGCAAAGCCCAGGAGAACTCCGGGCGAACGCGGGCGGACTGCGCACCCCATTGACTGCGGGCGCCCGCCAGGCGTCCCCGCATGCAGCAGGAGAATCCCGCATGCACAAGTACCTGCGACTCACCCTCGCGACGGCCACCGCTGCCGCGCTGACGGGTGGTCTGCTCAGTTTCTCGGCAGTGACGGCGACGGCTGCCGACTCGACGAACGTCCCGCACGCCGACTTCAACGGCGACGGAATCGGCGACGTGGCCTTCTCGGCCGCCGGCGCCTACGTGAACGGCCGCAAGACCGCCGGGCAGCTCGTCACGCTCTACGGCACCGCCACCGGAGTGTCCGCCGCCAAGCGGACCACGCTCAGCCAGGACAGCGCCGGCGTCCCCGGCACCGCCGAGGCCGGCGACGCCTTCAGCGCGGAGACCGCGTACGCCGACTTCAACGGTGACGGATACGACGACCTCGCCGTCTCCTCCCCGACGGAGAAGGTCGGCAGCGACACCAACGGCGGCACTCTCGCCGTGCTCTGGGGCTCCGCGAGCGGCCTGACCGGCAAGGGCGTCACCGTCGCGGACCCGGCGGTCGGCTCGCACGACTACTGGGGCAAGAACCTCGCCGCCGGCGACTTCGACGGCGACGGCAAGGCCGACCTGGCCGTCGGCAACTCGTCCAGCACCGTCTACGTCTACAAGGGCGGCATCAGCGCGTCCGGCACCGCGGTGGGCGGCCGGTACACGCTCAAGCCCCCGATCCAGTCGGGCGGCGACGCCCGCGGCCCGATCAACCTCACCGCGGGCGACGTCAACGGCGATGGCAGGACCGACCTGGTCATCGACGGTTTCGAGACCAGCACCGACTACGGCTGGGCCACGAACTACTACGTGCCCGGCGCCGCGAGCGGCCTCAGCGTGTCGTCGGCCCAGAAGCTGAAGCCCGGCGCGATCACCGCCATCGGCGACGTCAACGGCGACGGCTACGGAGACGTCGTCTCCGGCGCGTACTGGAACAACACCACGGGCGACGGCACGACCATCCCGGACTCGGCCTTCGGCGGCAAGGTGAACATCACCTACGGCACCGCCTCCGGCCCCGGTTCGACCACCGGCATCACCCAGAACACCGGCAACGTCCCCGGCTCCTCGGAGAAGGACGACCTCTTCGGCTACGAGCTGGACCTCGGCGACATCAACGGCGACGCCTACCAGGACATCGTCGTCAGCTCCGCGGGCGAGAACCTGAACGGCGTCGCGGACACCGGCGCGGTCACCGTCCTGTACGGCTCGGCGAACGGCATCAACACCGCCTCGGGCAGCCAGTACTTCGCGCAGAGCACGGCGGGCGTCCCCGGCACCGACGAGACGGACGACGCCCTCGGCGCGGACGTGAAGCTCGACGACGTCACCGGTGACGGCAAGGCCGACCTGATGGCCGGCTCGTACGAGAACGCCGGCAACGGCGCGGTGCTGTACCTGCCGTCGAACGGCACGAAGATCGTCACGACCGGCTCGCGGACCGTCTCCCCGAGCGGCTCGGGTGTCTCGACGACCGGCACACCGTCCTTCGGCGTCAACTTCGCCGACTGAGCGCTCCGCTGGAAGTGCGGTGATGAACCCGCAGGCCGGTGGGGGCTGGTCGCGCCCACGCGGCGGAGCCGCACATGTCACAGCCCCGCGCCCCTTACGGGGCGCGGTTCCGCACCGGACTTCACCAAGGCCGCTCAGCCCTCCCTCACCCCTCGGTCGGGCCCGGCATCCCACAGGTGCCGGGCCCGGCCTCGCCCACTCCCGGAGTCCCGCCTTGCGCAAGCGCACCCTCCTCCTGGCCGCGACCCTCACCACCGGCCTCCTCACCGCCCTCCCCGCCACCGCCTCGGCGGCCCCCGCCGGTCTGAAGGGCGACTTCAACGGCGACGGCTACGGTGACGTCGCCTTCGCCGCCCCGTACGCCAAGGTCGGCGACCAGGTCATGGCCGGCTACGTGGCCGTCGTCTACGGCGGCGCCACCGGCCTGGACCCCGCCAACCGCACGGTGATCAACCAGAGTTCGGCCGGCGTGCCCGGCACCCCGGAGGCCGAGGACACCTTCGGCTCGGCCCTCGCGATCGCCGACTTCGACGGCGACGGCTACGCGGACCTCGCGGTAGGCGCGTCCGGCGAGGACGTCGGCACCGACGTGGACGGCGGCACGGTCGCCGTCCTGTGGGGCGGCGCGAACGGCCTCGCGGGCGGTACGACGGTCAAGGACCCGGCGGTCTCCGCGCACGACGAGTTCGGCCGCGTCCTGACGGCGGGCGACTTCGACGGCGACGGCAGGCCCGACCTGGCGGCCGGCACGACCGCCTCGCACGCGTACGTCGTCAAGGGCGGCTTCACCCGCTCCGGCACGACGGGCGCCGCCCAGCGGATCGCGCTGCCCGAGACCTCCCCGTACGGCGCCGACGCGATCAAGGCCGGCGACACGAACGGCGACGGGAAGGCCGACCTCGTGCTGACGTACCGGACCGAACTGATCGAGGACGGTCCCAACACCTGGTCCAAGGGCGTCGCGTATCTCGGCACCTCCACCGGCCTGGAGACCTCCGTGCCGCGCGCCCTGCCCGGCGGCACCTCCATCGCGATCGGCGACATCGACGGCGACGGCTTCGGCGAGATCGCCGTCGGCAACGTGTTCACGGCAGAGGACGACCACGACGGCAGCCTCGGCGGCAAGGTCACGGTCGTACGCGGCTCGGCGGGCGGCCCGGTCAACGGCGACGCGCCCATGGCCGCACTCACCCAGGACTCGCCGGGCGTGCCCGGCGCGGACGAGGCGCGCGACGGCTTCGGCAGCGCGCTCTCCATCGGGGACGTGAACGGCGACGGCTACGGCGAACTGGCCGTCGGCGTCATCTTCGAGGACATCGGCACCACCGAGGACACCGGCTCCACGGTCCTCCTCCAGGGCTCGGCGTCCGGCATCTCCGAGACCGGCGCCCGCACCCTCTCGCAGGCATCCTCCGGCGTCCCCGGCTCCGCCGAGGCGATGGACTACTTCGGCTCCGAGGTCCTGCTGACCGACGTCAACGCCGACGGCAAGGCCGACTACACGGTCTCCGCGGCCTTCGAGGGCGAGGGCGTCGGCGCGGTCACCGCGATGCTCTCCGACGGCACCGGCATCTCCGCCACCGGCGACCGCGGCTTCGGCCCCGGCGCGTTCAACCTGCCGTACACGTACAGCGCGTTCGGCGCCAACCTCATCGGCTGACCGGGAGCTCCACATGCGTATCCGCACCAGCACGGCCCTGGCCGCCCTCCTGGCGGCCGGCCTCACTCCACTGACCCTGACCGCCCCGGCCTCCGCCGCGGCCGCCAAGTACGCGGACGACTACAACGGCGACGGCTACCGCGACTACGCCGTCTACTCCTACGGTCCCGACGGCGCCAGCAGGGGCGGCGGCGTCCAGGTCACCTTCGGCACCGCCAACGGACCCGGCGCGCGCACCCAGTTCATCGACCAGGCGAGCTCAGGCGTCCCCGGTGCCGACGAGTCGGACGACATGTTCGGCGAGGTCCGCTCCCCCGCCGACTTCAACGCCGACGGGTACGCCGACCTCGCCGTCGCCGCCACCGGCGAGGACGTGGACGGCCGCAAGGACCAGGGCGCGGTCACCGTCCTGTGGGGCAGCGCGACCGGCCTGTCCGGCGGCACGACCGTCCCGAACAAGGCGCCCAGGGACTCGTACAGCCGGATGGGCTCGGACCTCGCGACCGGCGACTTCAACGGCGACGGCAAGAAGGACCTGGCCCTCGTCAACGCCGGCAAGACGTACGTCTACCGCGGCGCCGTCAACCGCTCCGGCGTCCACGGCTCGGTCACGACCCTCGACAAGCCCTCGACCAGCTTCTACTCCACCGCCGTCGTCGCGGGCAAGGTGAACGGCGACGGCAAGACCGACCTCGTCGTCATCGGCGACGTCGTCAGCGACTCGTACATCGCCTCGGACGCCTGGTTCGTCAAGGGCGGCGCCACCCTCACCTCCGGCAAGACCCTCCGCCTGGAGTCGGTGAACGGCAACGGCGGCGAGGCCGACCGCGGCGGCGACGGCGTCATCGCCGACTTCGACAAGGACGGCTACGGAGACATCGCCGTCGGCACGCCGCTGCACTCCAAGTACCGGGGCCGCGTCTCCGTCTGGTACGGCGGCTCGGCCGGCCCGTCGGCCTCGGCCCGCTTCACGCAGGCCACCGGCGGCGTCGCGGGCACGCCGGAGACGTACGACTCCTTCGGCGACAGCGTCTCGGCAGGTGACGTCAACGGCGACGGCTACCAGGACCTGGCGGTCGGCGCGTACGGGGAGACCATCGACGGCAAGGAGTACGCGGGCGGCGTCCACGTCCTGTACGGGCGCGCCGCCGGCCTCACGGGCACGGGTTCGCACTGGTTCGCCCGCAACTCCGCCGGCGTCCCGGGTGCCCTCACGGCCGACGACTCCTTCGGCGCGACGGTCCGCCTGCGCGGCGGCGCCCTGTACGTGACGGGCACCGAGGGCGCACTGCGCCTGCCGGGGACGTCGCGGGGCATCACCTCCACAGGCGCCGTCTCCGCGGAGAACGACGTCATCGAGGGGATGCTTCAGTGACGCTCGCCGCGGCGTAGGTGGCGTAGGCGGCGTATGAGCGCGGCGAGTCCGGTACCGGTGGCGGCGACCATCGTGCCGGGCTCGTCGCTTTCGCGTACACACATGCCCCGGTGCAACCCCACACCCCCTCCAGGTGTCACACAGGTGAACCGAAAGCGATCCAAGCTTTCGGATCCCCTCCCCAGCCCCTGGAGCCCCCGTGCGCATACGGAACCACACCCTCGCCGCCGCCGTCGCCGCGGCGGCCACCGCGGGACTGGCCCTCACCGGGACCCTCACCCCGGCCGGAGCCGCCACCGCGCCCCGGCCCGTGCCCAGCGACTTCAACGGCGACGGCTATGCCGACCTGGCCGTCGGCGTGCCCGACGCCGCGGTCGGCGGCAAGGCGAGAGCCGGGTACGTCAACATCGTCTGGGGCGGCCGCAACGGGGTCGGCTCCCACGGCAGCATCCGCATCAGCCAGGCCACCGCCGAAGTGCCCGGCACACCGGAGGCAGGCGACCGCTTCGGCGCCTCCGTGGCCCTGACGGACACCAGCGGCGACGGCATCGCCGACCTGCTCGTCGGCGCCCCCGGCGAGGACGTCACCGGGCGCGGCGCGGACGCGGGCGCAGTCGCCGTCGTGGGCGGCGCGAAGGGCGGTCCTGGTCCGGGGGCCAACGTCCTCATCGGCCCGTCGGCGTCGTCGGCGTACGGCTGGTCGGTCGCGGCGGCCGACCTGACCGGCGACGGCAGCCGGGACATCGTGATCGGCGGCAGGGACAAGGTCGTCCTGCGCACCGCCGACGGCATCCTCACCACCGTCCTGGCCACCCCCATGGGCGGCCGTGCCCCGATCATGACCACCGGCGACTTCACCGCCGACGGCACGGCGGACCTGGCGCTGGCCTACTGGACGGTCGACGCCCCCTACACCCAGTCGCACGTACGGCTGTGGGCGTGGGACGCGGCGGAGCAGCGCATGGCCAACACCTGGAACACGGACAACGCGGCCGCCTCCGCGCTCGCGGCCGGCGACTTCGACGGCGACGGCAACGACGACCTGGCCCTCGGCGAGTGCCGCGAGATCGCCGACGAGAACATCGACGACCCGTGCGGGCCCGAGGAGTTCGCGAAGGGCGGCGGCATCCACGTCCACTACGGCACCGCGGAGCCGTACGGCTTCGGCCGCCGCGCGCAGACCCTCAACCAGGACACCGTCGGCGTGTACGGGCGCGCCGAGACCGGCGACCGCTTCGGCGCCGCCCTCGCCGTCGCCGACATCAACGGCGACGGGCGCGACGACCTGATCGCGGGCGCCCCCGGCGAGGCGATCGGCACCCGCGCGGGGGCGGGCGCCGCGACCCTGCTCCTGGGCGGCGGGACCGGCCTGGTGGACGCGTACGGGGAGGGGCACTCGGTGGCGTACAACCAGAACACCCCGCGTATCCCGGGAGCCGCGGAGGCGGGCGACGCCTTCGGCGCGGCCGTCGCCACCGGCGACTACGATCACGACGGCAGCCAGGACCTGACGGTCGGCTCCCCCGGTGAGAACGCCTCGTCGGGCGGTGTGTGGGTGCTCCCCTCGGCCTCCGTCAACGGCTCCCACGCCTTCACCCCCGCCAAGCTGGGCCTGCCCGCCCCGTCAACCGCACTCACGTACGGCAAAACCCTGAGCAGCCACTGAGAACTCACTGAAAAACGCAGGGCAGACCCCTTAAGGGATGTCACAGCTCGGCAGCAAAGCCGGGTCCGATGCCCCGGGCCCGGCACGCCACTCGGCGGGACCGGGTACGTTCGATTACGTGGCTGGATTCAGGATCGGACGCGGCCGGGACAACCGCACGCAGCAAGCGCCTCCGCGGCAGAACCCGCGGCAGCAGCCGTACGGACAGCAGGCCCCTCAGGGCGGCCCGCCGTACGGCTACCCTCCCGCGCCTCAGCCGTACCCGCAGCAGCAGCCGCCGCAGTACGGCGGCCATGGCGGCGGTCACGGCGGCGGCAGTGGTCATGGCGGCGGCAACGGGCCGCAGCAGTGGCCCCAGGCGAACGGGCACGGTGAGCCGGAGTACTTCGGCGACCACGACCACCACAACCAGGGGCCCGACCCGTACGCGGCCAACCAGCCGGGGCACACCACGGCGTTCTCCGTCGGCGAGGACCCGTACAACCAGGGCGGGACCTACCGCGCGGGCCAGACGGCCGCGCCGCCGGTCGGCCCGCGGCTGCACTGGAAGGAACTGCTGAGCGGCGTCGTCATGCGCCCGAACCAGACGTTCCTGCAGATGCGCGACTACACGATGTGGGGCCCGGCCCTCATCGTGACGTTCCTCTACGGCCTGCTGGCGGTCTTCGGCTTCGACGGCGCCCGCGCGGACGTCATCAACGCGACGTTCTCCTCGGCCGTCCCGATCGTGCTGACCACCGCGGTCGCGATCGTCCTCAGCTCGTTCATCCTGGGCGTGGTCACCCACACCCTCGCCCGCCAGCTGGGCGGCGACGGCGCCTGGCAGCCCACGGTCGGCCTCTCCATGCTGATCATGTCGCTGACGGACGCGCCGCGTCTTGTCGTCGCGATGTTCGCGGGCGGCGACGCCTCGTTCGTGCAGCTCCTCGGCTGGGCGACCTGGGTGGCGGCCGGCGTGCTGTTCACGCTGATGGTCAAGAAGTCGCACGACCTGCCGTGGCCGAAGGCCCTGGGCGCGTCGGCGATCCAGCTGATCGCGCTGCTGTCGATCATCAAGCTGGGGACGTTCTAGCTCGTCGGTACGTTCTAGGACGCCGGCTCGATGTTCTGGTTGGCGTGGAAGAGGTTGCGCGGGTCGTAGATCCGCTTGATCTCCGCGAGCCGGTCATAGTGGTCGCGGTAGGTGGACCTGACCCGCTCGCGGCCCTCGCCCGGGCCGATGAAGTTCACGTACGCGCCGCCCATCGAGTACGGGTGCAGCTCCTCCCGGTAGTCGACGCACCACTGCCTGATCAGCTGGGCGTTGTCCGGGTCGGGGTCGATGCCGGCGAAGACGCCGGACCAGACGGCGTCGCGGTAGCTCCAGGCCGTGTCGTCGTGGCCGACCCGGGCGGCGGCGCCGTCGACCGGGTAGAGGTGCATCGTCGACAGGTCGGTGGGGAGGTTCTCGCCGTACTTGAGGTGGATGTCGATCGCCTCGTCCGTGATCCGGTCGAAGAAGTCGCCGCTCCAGTACCACTGCAGGCCCTTGGGGATCAGCCCGTCGAACATGCTCTGCAGCGCCGGGTACGGCATCGGGGTCGTGAAGTGGAAGGCCGGCCGGCCCGCGTCGCCCACCACCGCGAGCGTCCGCTCCAGCAGCGCCAGGTCACCGGTCCAGCACCACACGACACCGCACATCCGGTGCCCGTGCAGCTCCTCCGGGAACGGCGGCCCGGGCGGCACCGCGAGCACCGCGAAGAAGCCGTTCAGATCGTCGGGCGCCTGCGGCATGAACTCGCGGTACCAGCGCAGCACTTCACCGATGTGGTCGACGGGCCACACCGTGATCCCGACGCCCACGGAGTGCACCGGGTGCAGCCGGTAGGTGAAGGACGTGACGACGCCGAAGTTGCCGCCCCCGCCGCGCAGCGCCCAGAACAGATCCGGGTGTTCGGTCGCGCTCGCGGTGACGAAGCTGCCGTCGGCGAGGACGACGTCCGCGGACAGCAGACTGTCCACCGTGAGCCCGTACTTGCGGGTGAGGTAACCGTGCCCGCCGCCGAGCGTCAGACCGCCGAGGCCCGTCGTCGACATGATCCCGCCCGGCGTGGCCAGTCCGAAGGCGTGTCCGGCGTGATCCAGGTCGCCGAGCGTGCTGCCGCCGCCGACCTGCGCGGTCTTCGCCACCGGGTCGACCCGCACCCAGCGCATCGGCGACAGGTCGAGGGTGACTCCGTCGTCCACCAGGCACAGCCCGGGGCCGCTGTGTCCGCCGCCGAGCATGGCGAGTTCGAGCCCGTGGTCACGGACGAAGTCGACCGCGTTCATCACGTCCCCGGCGTCCGAGCACCGCACGAAGGCGGCCGGCCGCCGGTCGATCATCGCGTTGTAGATGGCGCGGGCCTCGTCGTACCCCGGGTCCTGCGGAGCGATGACCGGGCCGCGGAGTGCGGACCGCATCGCCTCCCGTGTGGTGTCGTCCATGGTGATCGTCTCCTCGCGAGGCCCCCGGTGCGGTCTTGTCTCGTCTTGTCCGGTCATACGCGCACGTCACTGGGCTGACATGTCCAGGGTCTCGCCGCTCGGGAGTGCCTGCAATCGCGGACGGGGCCGAAGAGGGTGCCCGGGCCGGTCGCCGGTAGCACCATGGAGCCATGGACAGTCGCACAGATCAGGCGAGTCAGGTGGTTTCACGTGGAACAGCGGATTCACGTGGATCGCTGGATGCCATCAGCACACCGGGGCGCGTCGCCGACCCCACCGAGGGCATCAGCCACGAGGAACTAGGCCTCGCGGCCCGCAACCACGGCCTCCCCCTGGAGGCGCTGCGCTACGACGTCACACCCCCCGGGCTGCACTACATCCTGACCCACTACGACATGCCGGTCCTGGACGCCGCGTGGACGCTGACCATAGGCGGCCGGGTCCGCACACCCCTGACCCTGGACCTGGCGGCCCTCCGCGCGTTCCCGCCCGTCACCCACCGGGTGACCATGGAGTGCGCGGGCAACGGCCGGGCCCGCCTCACCCCGCGCCCCGTGAGCCAGCCCTGGCTGGTCGAGGCGGTCGGCACCGCCGACTGGACCGGCGTACCGCTGCGGACGCTGCTCACCGAGGCCGGTGTGGAGCCGGACGCCGTGGAGGCGGTCTTCACGGGCGCCGACCACGGCGTGGAGCGCGGTGTGGAACAGGACTACGCGCGCAGCCTGACCCTCGCCGACGCCACGGCCACCGACCCGGAGGTCCTGGTCGCATACGAGATGAACGGCGCCCCGCTCCCTCCGCAGCACGGCCACCCGGTCCGCCTGGTGGTCCCCGGCTGGTACGGCATGGCCCATGTGAAGTGGCTGCGCGACATCACCCTCACCGACACACCGTTCACCGGCTTCCAGCAGGCAGTGGCGTACCGCTACCGCCAGTCCCCGGACGACCCCGGCACCCCGGTCACCCGTATCGCGCCCCGGGCGCTGATGGTCCCGCCCGGTTTCCCGGACTTCATGTCCCGCACCAGGGTCGTACGCCCCGGTCCGCTGCGGCTGGAGGGCCGTGCCTGGTCGGGCCGCGCTCCCGTCACGAAGGTCGAGGTCAGCACTGACGACGGCGACACCTGGTACGAGGCGGAACTCGCCCCGCAGGACCGCCACTCCCGGTCCCATTCCCACTCCTGGGCATGGCGCCACTGGCACGCGCCCTGGACGGCCACCCCCGGCACCCATGTCCTGACGGCCCGCGCCACGGACGCCGAGGGCGACACCCAGCCGGTCACCCAGCCCTGGAACCGCGGCGGCTTCGGCAACAACGCGGTCCAGCGCGTCACGGTGCTCTGCGAACCTCAGTGAGTGTGGGCGGTCTCCATGGCCCCACGGACCGTCAGCCACACGCTCGCGCCCGGCACCGGGCGGACCTCGCGCGGCCGACGGAATCCGAGCGGCCGCAGCTGGTCCGCGTGACGGGCGGACATCGTGATCGCGACGGCGGCGGCCGCCCGGTCGTCGATGGCGCGCAGCCCCGGAGTCAGCAGGTCGGCGGCCACGGCGTGGTCCCAGGCGCTGGTGTCGTCCAGCTCGCCGACGATGACCACCTTCCAGTGCGGCCCGCCCGGCCCCGCCTCCCTCAGCCCCGCCGGCAGGACCGGGCGGCCCTGCGGGCCGGCGGCGAGCTCACGTGAGAGCAGGCTGCTGAAGCGCGTGTCGGGCGGCTCGGCCTCGGTGTCCGGCGGCAGCCAGATACCGGCCGCGAGAAGCCGCCCGTCCGCACGCTCGGCCACCCACACCTGGCCGTCCTCGAGCGCGTAGTGGGCCAGCATCAACCGCATCGCGCGCTGCGCCTGCTCCCAGTCCACGGCGGAGTCGCCCGAGGACGAGGGTGAGGACGCAGACGAGGACGGGCACGAGGTCAAGGTCGAGGACTGGGGCGGCACGAACAGGCGCACCACGGCGGGCACATCCACCAGTCCCGCGGCGCGCACGGTCGTCCCGAGGGAGTTCTGGAAAGGGCTCTGGAGGCTGGTCTGCCGGGTGGTCCGAAGGGTGTTCTGAAGAATGGCCGGGGTCGCGGTGGTCAAAGTCGCAGTGGTCACAGTCGCGTTCTCCGTCTTGTCTCAGAGTGCCCGGCTCATGCCGGTGATGCTGACGATGTCGGTGAAGTCAGTGAGGTCGGTGATATCGGCGAGGTCGGTGGCGACCGCACCCCTCCGTGCGGGGGACGGCAGCGCGGTACGGAACAGGCGGGCAGGTCGCAGGCCCGGCGAGGCGGCCCGGCCTGTCCGGCGTGGCGCGGGCAGCCCGTCGACGCCGCCGTCGAGGTGAGCGGGGTGGGCGGGCGGAACGTCCTGGCCGGGCTGCGGGCGGCTCAGCAGGATCACGCCACGGCCCGCCGCCACGGCACCGGCGAGGGCGAGGACGATGCCGGTCCCGCCGTACTGGAAGCCCTCGCCGAGCAGCGTGATGCCGACGGCGGACGCGGTGAGGGGGTTGACGAGGGTGAGCAGCGCGAGCGGACCGCCCAGGCCGCTGCGGTACGCCTTCTGCGCGAGCAGCACTCCGGCCACGGCGAACCCGGCGGTCAGGACCGCCACCAGCGCCACGCTCCAGGACGGCGCCGCCCCGACCGCGAGCTTCTGCGCCAGCGTGGAACCGGCCCCGGAGGCGATGCCGGAGGCCGCCGCGAAGGCGAGGCCGGCCCGGGCGGTGCCGCCAGAGGCGAAGGAGACGAGCACCGCGATGACGCCGAGGGCGGCCATCGCGACCATGAGGACCTCGCCGGTCCGCAGGGAGTCGTCCGGCGCGCCACCGGAGGCGGTGACGGTCAGCAGCGTGACCAGTCCGGCGAGGGTGAGTGCCATGCCGCGCCACTGCGTGCCCGAGGTCCGGCGGCGGGCGACCAGCGATCCCAGCGGCACCGCCACCACGAGGCTCAGCGCGCCGAGCGGCTGCACCAGGGTCAGCGGCCCGTACCGCAGGGCGACCACGTGCAGCAGCGCGCCGCCGCCGTTGAGGACGACGGACCACCACCAGGAGCCGCGGGCGAGCGTGCCGCGCAGATCCGCCGTATCGGCGGCCGTCCGCTCCTGGACCACGGCGGCCGCGGCGTAGGCGATCGCGGAGACCAGGGAGAGGGCGACGGCCAGGAACACCGGGGAGACCGTCATCACGCGGCCTGCGCGCTGCTGTGACTGCACATGATCCGGACCACCCGTCGATACGAAACCGTTTCGTACAGCTAAGCTACGACGGTCCCGATAGAAACGCAAGCGTTTCTTTATTCCGACCGGGCGCACCTCCTGCGCGCGCACGAGAACGGCCCCCGACCGATCTGCCTGGTCGGGGGCCGTTCGTCTACCGTCCGAAACACCTTCAGTACATGGCTACTGGACGTCCACGAAGTCGCTGGTGGAGGTCACGGCCGGGGTGGTCGACGTGCCGGCGAACTTGTAGCGGAAGTAGCCGTCCGCGGACGCGGTGACCGTCGTCTTCAGGGCACCCGTCGAGGACGACGTGACCGTCTTGACGTCGGTGTACGTGCTGGCGGTCTTCTTGCGGTACTGCAGGGTCACCTTCTGCTGGGTGTAGCCCATGTACTTGCCGGTGTCCCAGTTGGCCCGGGACAGCAGGCCGGTGACCGTGATGATCTTGCCCTTCTTGACCGGCTCGGGCGCGGCGTTCGTGGTGAGCCGCGAGAGGCGCTGCACCTTGAACTTGGTGGCCGCGTCCCGGTGGATGTAGTTGGCGTCGTTGGCGGAGACCAGCGTGCCGAGGTTCCAGGTGGCCGCCGCGCTGTTGCCGACGAAGCCGGTCGCCGCCTGCGGGTCGAACGTCAGCGTGCCCGTGCAGGTCGACGTGGTGGCGCTCGCCTCGACGCAGGTGATGTCGCCGTCGTCGTACCAGATCTGCGCGTAGTTCGGATTCGGACCGAAGGCGCTGATGTACGTGGTCCTGGCGATGCCCGAGTCGTCCGACGCGGTCACGGAGACCTTGGCGGACACCACCTTGGTGGTACCGACCACGACCGGCTTGCCGCCGTTGACGACGACCTTGTCGATCGTGATGTTGCCACTCCCGCCGTCCGCCGCCTGGGCGGCGGTGGCACCGATCGCGGTGGCGACCAGCGCGACGCTGGTGCCGAGCATGGCAAGGCGCGCGGATGTGCGCATGAATGTCCCCCCACGGGATTCTTCGATCGGTCAATTGATCAATCGACCAGAGGGATCATAAACCGTTGGCCAACGGTTCACCACGAATTTGTTTCAGCGCCAGCGGACCGCTCAGGTCAGGTCAGCTCAGCTCAGGTCAGGTCAGAGCGCTTCCATATTCGGTTTGGCCGCTTCCCCCGACTTATGCACCGGAGGCAGGACACTCCACGGGAAGTTGATCCATTCATCGGTCCGCTTCCACACGTACTCGCACTTCACCAACGACTGCGACTTCTCGTAGATCACAGCGCTGCGCACCTCGGCGACGGCGTCGACGCAGAAGTCGTACACGAGCCTCAACGTCTTGCCGGTGTCGGCGACGTCGTCCGTGATCAGCACCTTCTTGTCGGAGAAGTCGATCGCGTTCGGGACGGGAGCGAGCATGACGGGCATTTCGAGAGTGGTCCCGACTCCCGTGTAGAACTCGACATTCACAAGATGGATGTTCTTGCAGTCGAGCGCGTAGGCGAGCCCGCCGGCGACGAACACACCGCCGCGCGCGATGGAGAGCACGATGTCGGGCTCGTACCCGTCGTCGGCGATGGTCTGGGCGAGCTCGCGGACGGCGGTGCCGAACCGCTCGTAGGTGAGGTTCTCGCGCACCTGGGACACGGACACGCTCATCCCCTCAGACCTGGGTCCGGTGGAAGTTGAGGAAGGACCGCGAGGCGGTCGGCCCGCGCTGCCCCTGGTACCGGGACCCGTATCGGTCGCTGCCGTACGGGAACTCGGCCGGCGAGCTGAGCCGGAACATGCACAACTGCCCGATCTTCATGCCCGGCCAGAGCTTGATGGGAAGCGTGGCGAGGTTGGAGAGCTCCAGGGTCACGTGCCCGGAGAACCCGGGGTCGATGAACCCGGCGGTGGAGTGGGTGACGAGCCCGAGCCGCCCGAGCGAACTCTTCCCCTCCAGCCGCGAGGCCAGATCGTCGGGAAGCGTGATGACCTCGTACGTACTGGCGAGGACGAACTCTCCGGGATGCAGGATGAACGGCTCGTCCCCCTCGGGCTCGACGAGCCGCGTGAGGTCCGCCTGCTCGACGGACGGGTCGATGTGGGGGTAGCGGTGGTTCTCGAACACCCGGAAGTAGCGGTCGAGCCGCACGTCGATGCTCGAGGGCTGCACCATGGATTCGTCGAACGGACCGATGCGGACCCGCCCGGCGTCGATCTCGGCCCGGATGTCCTTGTCAGAGAGAAGCACGCCCCGAGGATACGCAGAGCGTGCGGGCCCGCCACAATCCGGCGATCGTGGCGGGCCCGCACGGCTGTGCCTGCTTGTTACCGCTTCTCGAACTCCACCGGCACGACATTGCGGAGCCGGGCACAACGGGGGCAACGGATCAGCCGACCGGGACCAAGCCGGTCGGCCTGCTGCATCGGAAGCGAAGCGGTGCTGAACACGTGCCCTTCGGCACAACGGACGACGGTGCTGCGTTCCATCAAGTCCTCAGAGTCCCTTCCCCAAGAGCCGCGTCTGGCTGACGACGAAAGCCACATTACGGGACGAAGGAGACGGTCCTCCAGGCGGCACTCCGATCCCGCCCGACCCCTCTTCAACCCCTCCACCGTACGCCCCAACTCCCGCGCCCCGCAGCCCCGTCCACCCCCCGAAACAGCATCTGGCCCCACGGCTTCAGCGCCGGGGGCCAGGCATGAGGTATGGTGAATCCGCGTTTCCGACACCGCTCCGAACGGCCCGAAGGGCCCCGGTCGGCGTCTTACGCGGGTGTAGTTTAGTGGTAGAACATCAGCTTCCCAAGCTGAGAGTGCGAGTTCGATTCTCGTCACCCGCTCCAGATTGAAGCCCCAGGTCAGTGGCCTGGGGTTTATGTTTTGCCGGGGATTTTTCGGCAGTTTCCAGCCTTCCAGGGGCACGAAGATCGGGCACGCGAAGGGCACAAGTGTCGAGCGGCGGCCGCACGCGTAACACGCCCAGCTTCGAAAAGCAGCGTTGACCTGCGGATTCGCACTTCGCAACGGAACCTCCCGCGCCAGAAGGACCTCAGCCCGCTCGTCCCCGAGAAGATCTGACCGTCAGCGCGTACGCAACAGAGGCGATTCTTACCGAAGTCGTTTTCAGCCGCCGGAGCTTCGGTATCGAGCGCCCTCGTCACATCGGGAGGTCGTCGGGCAGGACCCGAAAAGTCCTGTGCCTGCTCAAGGGGCGAACGGCGCGGAGTCGCGTCGGCCGTGGGCCAGGATCGCGTCGGTGTCATAGTCCGCAGCTGGCGCCACGTTCACGGCGTCGGCTAGGTCGACTTCCAACACACGGTAACAAGCACGGACGGACTGGGCAGCACCCATGTAATCGTCCGTGATCTCCGGCATGGCGATCCGGCACCGGCCCAACTCGCGTGAGGACACGTGGTCGACTTCCGCCCGCAGTAGCGGGGACAGGAGCAGGAGCCTGGCGGACGTGATCGCCTGATTCGCTCCGATGCTCCGAGTGGGTCGAGTCAAGAGCAGCCAGGAGGCCAGACGTGTCCGCGATGACGATGATCACGCGGCAGTTCCGGGATCCGTCTCCCGTCGGACCGCGTCGGCGACCGCGTCACGGATCTTGGCCTTGGACAGCGTACGGCCCGGCCCCACGAAGGTTCGCGAGAACAGCGGCTCGTCCCAAACCCGGCTCGCCATCGCCGCGAGGTGAACCCCTGACGAATGATCTCGGCCCCGCTTATGCCCCGACGCTGGGCCGCCTCCTAGAGGAACGCCAGATCCTCGGGGTCGGCATGGACGTTTGTGGGCGGCACCCCGCGATGCCGTTCGTGGTCGCGGCGTTGGCAGATCATCGTGGCGTTCTCACGGGCTGGCCGACGCACGGCGAAGCCAGGTGAAAGCATGGGTGGGTTGGAGGGGAACTCGGGGGGCCGAATGGAAGACCACAGACGCATAGCCCTGCTTATCGGCGTGGGCGAGAATCCGGGTGCGGATCACCTTCTTCCCGCCCTGGCCGCTGCGGTCGATGCCGATCTGCGGGTCCTGGGCGACGCACTGCAAGGCAGCGGCTACGCGGTGGAGACCCTGCTGAATCCCGCGCGGAACGAGATCACCGAGCGCCTCTCCGACCTCTCCGCAAGCGCGCCGCCGGGCAGCACACTGCTCCTCTACTTCAGCGGGCACGGCGTCCGGATCGGCACGACCGACTACTTGGTGCCTTCTGACGCCCGAGCCCCTGCCAAATGCGGCGACAAAGAAGCCGGGTGGGAACAACCCCATATACGGGAGTCGCTCCTGCAAGCCGACATCAGCCCATATCTGGCCAACTGCTCGGCCGGGACCGTGCTGTGGCTGATCGACGCCTGCCGTCGGGCAGAGGGCGAGCAAACCCCTGACTTCGGCAGCAACGTCGTCAAGGGTCCGCCACGCAGTGGCTTCGCCATGATGACCAGTTGCGGCCCAGGTGAGCTCAGCGGTTTCGCGGAGACCGGCAGCTTCTTCACTTCGTCGCTCGCGCTGGCCTTCGACCCGCTGACCGAGGCCACGACAGTGGAGCAGGTGTATGAGAAGACCAGACGCGACACCCAGGCGCTCGCGATACGGGCGCAGGCCGGGTCACAGGCGGTACTGATCCACTACGGGAACGACCTGGCGGAGGAGACCAGGTCCCTGGGCGTCGCCAAGGGCAGACGGCTGTTGCAGGCGTGGCAGGACGCCGTGCGCACACCGGCCCTTTGGGAACGGGTCCCGGACTGCGACACAGAAACCGTTGCTCATCTGCAGGACTGTCTGTCCACCCTGGCCACGCAGGCCGCCCGCCACGTCCACCGGGCTCAGGAACGGCTGCCCGATCCGTGGGCCGACGACGAGTATCCGGTACGGCTGCTGGCCGACCGCCTCCCGCTGCTCCTTCCCAAGGACGCAGAACTGTCCGCCCTGGAGGTCACCGCGCTGATCGCCGGCGTCCTGTTGCACGAGACCGCCTGGGCCGAGCGGCTGAGCCAGGCCGCCGAGTTCCATCCGCAACTCGTGTGGCGCGACGACAAGGCCGACGATCAACGGCGGCACTACGAGCAGATCACCGAGCACTACCCCCAGATCACCGAGAAGCTCACGGACTCGTACCTATGGCTGTTGGATCCCGAGGACGACCGGCACGCCGTCACGCTGTGGCTGGTCCACCGCTGGATCGAGGAGCGGTTCGCGACCGAAGAGGAAGCCGTGCCCGCGGTGCTGGCCGACGGCTTCGTTGCCCAGCTCCTCGACATGGCACCGCCGACGGCGGGCGAGCGGCTCGGCAGCCGGGCGGGAGCGCTGTCCACCGCGCTGCGCGCGATCGCCGCGGGCCTCGTCCTCGGGGCTCCACAGGACGACCAGCGGCTGCCGCCGGACCGCCACGTCGTACGCAGAACACCGTGGCGCCTGCGCGTACGGCCCCTCGCGGCGCTGCTGCGGCTCGCGGGGCTGCTCGCCTTCGACACCCGGTGTCTGCCGGAAGTCCTCGCGGAGCATCTCTCCGTCTCCGATCCGGTGGTCCCTCACGAGGTGATCACGGTGCTGAGGGACGCCCTCTGGGACTTCGAGCAGGACGGGAGCACTCCCTCATATCTCCATCTGGACGCGGTCTGCCCGCATCCGGCGATCCACGCGGCACTCGCCTCCGTCGTCGAGGACGCCGACGATCTCGGGTATGTCCTGCGGGAGACGGCCCGCCACCTCCCGCAGGACGAGGCCGCGCTGCTCCGGGGGCTCCCCGCGCGACTGTCCGACCACCGCCTCCGGCCGGACCGTGAGCACGGCACGGACGCATACGACGTACCGCTCGCACGTTTCTCGCTGGCGCAGACCGAGATCCGTCGCCTGCTGATGGGCGACAAGCTGTACGACGGCGAGCCCGAACTCGCGCTGCGGGAGCTGTACCAGAACGCCATGGACGCCTGCCGCTACCGGGAGATGCGCGTCCGGTACCTGCGGGATCTCGGCCGTGAACCATCGAAGTGGGCGGGCCGGATCCGCATCGAGATGGGCGAGGACAGCCGCGGACCGTACGTCGAGTGTGTGGACAACGGGGTCGGTATGACCGTCGACCAGCTGAAGACCACCTTCACCCGGGCCGGCCGCCGCTTCGACCAGTCGCATTCCTTCCGCCGGGAGCAGGCGCTGTGGCTGCGCCACGACAGTTCGCTGCGGCTCTACCCCAACAGCCGTTTTGGCATAGGTGTCTTCAGCTACTTCATGCTCGCCGACGAGATGACGATCGTGACCCGACCGGTCGGACCGGACGGTCGCCCGGCCGAGAAGGCGTTGCGCGTCGAGATCCCGGTGAGCGGCAGTCTCTTCCGGGTCCGGGAGGACGACGAGCGCGGCGGGACAGCGTTGCCCGACGGCGGAACACGCGTCCGACTGCGCCTGCGCCACGCGGGAATGTTGCCCGGGAACTCCGCCGTGTCCGTGCTGCGCTCTCTGGTCCTGCTCAGCGAGTTCCGGCTGGAGGTGCGCGACCAGGACGGTACCGAGGAGACCTGGCTGCCCGGACGCCTCAAGTCCGGCGAGGGGCCTGGCTCGTTCTCCACCCGGTTCGCCGTCGAAGCGGTGCCGGGCACCTTGTGGTGGGTCTCGGGCGACGGGGCGATCGTGTGCGACGGAATCGCCACGAGCAAACGGACGTTCGGGTACGTGCTCAATCTGTCGGGCGCGCACGCGGGTGAACTCAGCGTCAACCGCAAGAAACTGGAGAGCTACGACGTCCTCTGGGCACAGGAGCAGTTCCGGCAAGGCGCCCAAGTGTTCCCCGACGGGGCGGAACTGAGCCTGGCATGGCTGTGGAACATGGAGTCGCGCGAACCCTCGATCGTCCGCATTCTGTGGGAGGCCCTGCGGGGAAGAGGTGTGTTCGCGTCGAACGGCCTCGGCCGACAGGTGAGCCTCGACGAGGTCGGCTGCTTTGGGCTGGACGCCTCCTTGGACAGCCGGCCCGGGCGTCACGAGGAGAAGAAGCTCTCCACCATGATCCGACCCTGGCGGCTGGCCGCCCTCCGTCCTGGGTTCCGGAGCCTGGAGGAAGCGGTGCCCTTGTCCCTGTCGGGCTACCCCGTGCCACAGGCAGGGTGGTCGGCCATCGCGGAAAAGGTCGACGGCGACTGGCGTACGGCAGTCCTGGTGGCCCACGAGCAGAAGACGACTGTGGCGGAGGTACTCCACGCAACGCGGGGCATGCGCATCTCCCATCCGCAGCTTGCGGGGCCGGCCGTCCTCGGTGACGGCGATCTGGACTGGAAACCGGACTCCACCGACTGGTACGTCATCAAGGGGCTCCTGGGCAGTGAGCCCAATCCGCTGGACGGCCTCGCCGACACCGCATGGGGACACCCCCTGCCACCCAAGCGACGGGCCGCCAACGAGATCTACTACCGGCACCCGCCCGGGGATCTCTCCGGTGTCGCCCGAGCCTCCGCCACGTTCCACGAGCCGCTGGGCAAGCTGGCCGAGGCATGCGCCCGGTACGTGCCGTTCGTTGACAAGCCGCTGCACGCCGTGCCGGACCACCTCCGCGACCATGTATGCACAGACGACGAGTTGAATCTTCTCTACCTTCACGAGGACAAGCACCGCTGGCGGCCCGCCATACACCCCTGGGACGTACCAGTGATTGCCGCCGCGACCGGCGTCGACGCGGGCGAAGTGCGGCGGCGCATGGCCGAGTTCGCCTGGCTGGGCCGCCCCGTGCCCGATCCGGTCCTGGCCGCGCGGTGGGACGCCGTGCCGGCCGAATTGCTGCCCGTCCTGCGCCGCTTCATCGTGCAGAGCCTCGATGGCTGTCCCGTGCTGCCCTGGGCCGCCGCCATCGAACTGGCCGCGGAGTGGGAGATCTCCGTCTGGGAGGCCGAACGCGTCCTGGCCCGCGAGACGGAAGCCCTCGGCGTGGTCCACCGTCGGCGCTACACCAAGCGCTCGTCCGGACGGGACGTGGTCCCCTCACCCGACACGGGCAACCTCGTCCGGTGGCTGCACGAGTCGGACATCCGTCTGGAGAACGGCGTCTCACTCAGGGATCTCGCGTTCGTCCGCTCACACGACACGTCGTGGGAAGAACTGTCCTGGTCCGCAGCTGAGTTGAGAGAGGCCGGAGTGGCTCTCCCGGACGCGGCGGGACTCCTGTGCGCCTGGGACGATCTGCCCACTCCCAGCAGGTACGCGTTCTCTGGGGAGGATCCGAGCTGGGACGGTGCCGACTATCCCGTGCCGGCGACCTCAGCCGTGCTGTTCACCGGCAGCCAGCGGCTCCGGCAGCAGTTGTCGGTCCTCTGGGACACCGCGCACCGGGAAGCCCAGAACCTAGGGCTGAGCACCGATCTCGTGGCCCCGCACCCACCTGGGGAGCTGAGGAAGTTCATCCCGACCGGGGAAGAGACAGCCGCGCTGATCGCCGACGGGCCGCACGATGATGTGGACTACGAGTGGTTCGATACCCCTCACTGGGCTCCGCTCACCGCGCACCGGCTCGTGACCTTTGCCCGTGACCGCAACCTCGGTGCGCGTACGGCGTACCGGGCACTGGCCCCTCTGCGGGCCATCGGTGCGCTCGTGCCGGAGTTGTCCGCCGAGGCGGAGGCCGCTCTGCCAGACGCGGTACCCACCGCCCACGACGCCGTGGCGGTCGATCCGGCGTACCGCGTCTCGGCACCCGACTCCCCACTGCTGCCGCTCGATCTGGTCAGCGTCGCCGGCCGTCTCGGCGAGTCGGTACGGCACACGTGGCAGCGGCGCATCACGCCGTACCTCGCCCTGGAGGGAACACCGCCGTCGATCACCGACGTACCCGACGTCACGCCCGGTTGGCAGGATGTGGCGATCCTTTCCGAGTGCCTCGACGGGAAACTTCCCGTTCTGAGCGGCCCGGTCGGGCAGGACCGGATCGAGCTATGCGCCAGGGCGGTGGGTGAGACCCCCGATTGGGTGCGCCGACGCCTGGAGACATACGCGGGCCTGTTCGGACTCCGGTTCGAGCCCGCCGTCGAGCTGCGCGAGGGACCCGACGAGATGGAAGAGAAGCCATGACAAGGACCGACCGGCACGATCACACCTTGCCGTACGCCGACGAGGATGCCGGTGAGATCAACGCCTACCTGTTCACCCAGCAACCCGCCCCGGACGGACGGGGAATGATCGTCGCGGGAGCGTGTCCCCGCTGTCACGGCGAGACAAGAACCCTGTTCCCGTGGGCCCGTCCCGGCACAGGGTCGAAGGGCGGACTGAGCCTGCTCTTCGGGAGAGGGACGACACCGAGGGCGGTGGGAGGGCCGGATCCGTTGCTGGCGGAGGTGCACCTGTGCGAGTGCGGTCACACGCATCCGCAGTGTCCACCGGACACGTCGTACCTCGGGTGTGGCGCGAGCTGGCGGATCCGGCGATGAGTACCCGTTCCGACCGCCGCTGGGCCGAACTCGCCCGTGACCTGGAGTTCACCAGGCTTCCAGAACTGCGCAGGCAGGCAGAAGGATGGCGCACCGGCCTCACGGGGCTGACAGCCTTGCTCGCCGTCCTCGTACTGCTGAAGGGCCGTGACAATCTCGCCGACCTGCCCTCTGTGGCCCGCGCCACCGCGACCGGACTGCTGTTCACCGCCTTTGCCCTGTTGACCATGGGCTCGCTCCTGGCCGTACGGGCGGCGCATGGGGCCCCGGAACGCGAGATCCTCCTGGGCGGGCAGGCCTTGCGCCGCTGGACCGAGCAGGAAGCAGCCCGGGTCACACGGGCGGTCGCCTGGGCCTCCCTCTGCTGTGTCCTCGGGGTGATCCTTGTGGTCGGGGCGCTCGTCGTCGCATGGGTGACGACGCAGGATTCCGGCACGCATCCGGTCGTCGTGAGGACCGGCACGCGTGTGGTGTGCGGGGAGTTGATTCTTGCTGACCAACAACACGTGGAGATCAGCTCCAAGACGAGCGGCAAGGTTTCTTTGCCGTGGACGGCCATCGCGAGCGTGGAACCCCGTAAATCTTGCGACTGAGTGCTGTATCCCAGCGCTATGGAGTCGGGCCCAGATCTCGCGCTCTCCCGGACAGGACTGAGGCTCGGCGGCCATGTGCAACCGCAACAGCTGCGTTCAGTCGCGCTGCGCGCTGCCGACACCCAAACACCGAGCAGGCCACTCAACGCAACAATCGCCCCCTCAGGCAACGTCGTGCCCATGGCGTGCCCCTTCAGAGCGGACAACCACAGCCGACAGGGGTACCACCAGACTGCGGCACCTTCACAGCACATCGAATCTGCCCTAGCACATCGAATCTGACCTGGTCAGAGCCATGGAGGCCACGCACGAGCCGTAGCTTCCCAAGCTGAGAGTGCGAGTTCGATTCTCGTCACCCGCTCCAGATTGAAACCCCAGGTCAATGACCTCGGCTCCCCTTAAATCCTCATGCGTCGGCCTGCGGCACCCCAGTACGATTCGCTCGCTGCTCGCACAACAGTGCGCATAGGGCACCACGTGCGGGCGTCCAAACGGGAGGGATCACTTGACCATGTCCTTCGGCGCGAGACCCCGTGCTGTCCTCGCTTCTCTGGGAACCCTCGGCCTGGCACTGACCGCCGCCGCGTCGCCCGCGAGCGCGGCCGACGGAACGCCCACCACGCCGACTCAGCTGTTCAACGGCAACCGGCACTGCTCGACCGACGCGGACCGGCCCTCGTACCACTCGGCCGACGACGGCCTCGTGGTCGAAGGTATCCCCGGGATCACCGGCGCCACCGGCAACTCCCGCGTCGGCGTGCGGTATCAGGCCTGGCCGGTCACCGATCCGACACGGATCACGACGGTCACCCGTGACCGCGTCACCCCCGGCTTCGAGGCACCCGCCACCCTGCCCGCCAGTGCTCTCGCCGACGGGCAGACCTACGCGTGGCAGGCGCAGACGGTGGTCGGGGACGCGGTCTCGGACTGGTCGGCGCCCTGCTATGTCACGGCCGACAACACCGGCCCGGCGAACGCGCCCACCATCACCTCGCCGAACTACCCGCCGGACGTGTGGAACGAGGGCGGCGAGCCGGTCGAGTTCACGCTGAGCGCGGGCGGTGTCGACGACGTCGAGGGGTTCGAGTTCTCCTGGCAGCCGGACCTGCCGGTCATCGGCACGAGCATCGGTGACTACGGTATTCCGCAGCCCGTCGACCCGTACTCCAACACGAAGTACTTCAAGCGCGCCGACGCGCTCGGCGGTTCGGCCACGCTCAGCCTGGTCCCGCCGACCGGCTCCGGTCCGATGACGCTGTGGGTGCGCAGCCTGGACCGGGCCTACAGCGGGTCGGCGATCACCAGCTACACCTTCCTCGTCAGCTCCACGGCGCCTACCGTCACCCCGGCCGTCCCGAAACCCGAGTTCGGTGAGCCGGCCGGGTTCACGCTCCGTCCCGACCCCGGGCTCCAGGCGAAGAGCCCGGTCGTGAGCTACTCCGTGCGGACCATCGGCGGTCAGAACGACAGGACCTTCGAGGTCGCGGCGGGGGCGGACGGCACGGCGACCACGGAGCTCACGCTGGACGGCATCCACGGCGAGAACCTCCAGGTGACCAGCAAGAGCGCGAACGGCTGGGTCAGCGACGCGGCCTGGTGGGGCATCAGCTACGACACCACTCCCACCGTCGCTTCCGACGCCTACCCCGAGAACGGTTCGGGCGGCGGCGTCGGCGTCCCGGGCACCTTCACGTTCGCGCCGAAGGTGAAGGATGTCGTGAGCTACACGTACACCTTCAACAACGGCGACCCGGAGGTCACGGTCCCCGCGGACGCCCACCACACCGCGAGCATCGACTGGACCCCGGCCGCGGACGGCTGGTACGACCTCACGGTCTACGCGACGACCCGCTCCGGCATCCAACTGGCGCCCTACGACTACTTCTTCACCGTGAACTGAAACCGGACTCAAGCGTCCGGCTCACGCTGTCAGCGGCGGGGGGTGCGGGAGTGACCGCGGAGCGGCACCGCCCCGCCGGAACCGTCGTCCCGGCGGGGCGGTGTCTGTCACGGTTACGGAGTCAGCGTCAGGATCGTGCGGCCCGCGGTCGTGGAGCCGTCGCTGTACGCCACGACTCCCGTGTACCGCTTGCCGGGGACTGTGCCGCGCCAGGTCACTGTGAACTCGGCGCCCTTGCCGGGGCTGACCGGCCGGGTGGCCGGGGTCACCTCCGCGGGGGCGTCGGGGGTGCCCTGGCCGACCCGCCAGGTCCACAGGGTGTAGGACTGGGCGCTCGCGCCGGGCGGGAGGGCGTACTGGACGATGTAGACGTCGTAGTCGCCGGGCGGCAGGTCGTTCTGCTCGTCCGAGCCGTTCCCCGGCAGGCTCCCGAACGGCTTGCCGTCGGCGTCGAAGACGTACATGTCCAGGTCGCTGCCGGGCAGGTGGTCGGCCGAGGTGACCGCCACTCGGGTGAACGGGGCGTCCTTCGGTACGTGGATCCGTACCTTCGCGACCGCGTCCGAGGGGCTCGGGTGGCTGGCGAAGTCGTTGTCCTGGTTGGTTCCCGTCAGCGTGCCCGTCATCTTCTCGCCCGCGTACAGGCCCGTCGTGGTCGCGGTCAGGTCGCCGGTCCGGTCCGCGTACGCGGCGAGCGTGACGGAACCGGAGCCGCCAGCGTCCGCCGTGATCTCGCGCAGTGCGCGGAAGGGGGCGGCGCGCAGGGCCAGCGGGCTGGTGACCCGGTGCCGGCTGTGCGCGTCACTCCAGGTGAGAGACCCGAAGGACCACGTGTCGTAGGGAGTGTCGCCGCGGGTGAAGGTCACCTTGTACGTCGCCGACCGGCCCGGCCTCAGCGTCAGCCGCTCCGGGGAGACCCTGGCTTTGAAGCCGGCGGGCGTCTGGAGCGTCGCCTTGTAGGAGGCGGTCCGCGCGGAGACGTTGGTGACGGTGCGGGTGACCGTCTGCCGGCCGACCAGGTCGCCGACCGCGAGGGTGGGGTGGTTGAGGTCGCTGGGGTCGGTGCGCCGGCCGGTGGTGCAGTCGTTGCCCCGGTCCGTGATCGGTCCTTGGCCGAGGGCGCACAGGTACGACTTCCAGTCGGCGGGAGTCGAGTCGTAGACCAGGCCGGGGTCGGCGGCCCGGGCGGCCCGGGGGAAGCCGGCGCCGTAGTCGAGCGGACTCGCCGAGTCGGCGTCCTGCCGTCCCAATTCCCGCCGTCCCATGGGCTCGCCACTGTTGTCGGTGGTTGTTGCCGTGGTCATCAGCGCCGACCGGATCTCGCTCGGCGACCAGTCGGGGTGCAGGGACTTCAGCAGCGCCGCGATGCCCGCGATGTAGGGCGTCGCGAACGACGTGCCGGAGATCAGGTCGTAACCGCCCGGCCGGCCAGGGGTGTCCGACACGGTGGCCGCGGGCACGAAGTCGCCCGGCGCGGCGATGTCCGGCTTGAGCAGGTCGCCGTCGCTGAAGGGGTCGGGGCCGCTGGAGGAGTCGTAGCGGACCGCCGGGGCCTGCCGGGGAGCGCGGGTGCTGCCGGTGAACGCGGCGGTGGCGCCGCGGGTGGCGGCGTACGCCTTCACCTTCCGGCCGTCCTTCTCGTTCAGCAGCAGGTACGGCAGGTCGTACCAATCGGCGTAGGCGTACCGATCGTTGGACGGCGTGGCGACGAGGACGACCGCCGAGCCACCGGCCCTGGCCACCTCTGTCACCTTCTCGTCCAGGAAGATCTCACCTCGGTCACAGACCACGATCTTCCCCCGGACCTTGGCCGGGTCCAGCGTGCCGTCGAGGCACAGCGCGGCTTTCGCGCGGTCCGTGCGGCCGTCGGCGGCGTCGGCGGCGTGGATCAGCGCGGTCCTGCGGACGCCCGGGCTGTAGGAGGCGTTGGTGAAGCTGCGGCCGTCGCCCAGTTTCAGCGTCGCCCGGTACTCGGCGTCGTGCGTGGTGGAGGCCACGGTCGTGTTCCACGGCGCGGTGTTGCCCACCGTCTGCGGGCCGCCGTTGCCGGCTGACGAGGCGATGAACACCCCCGCCGCGGCGGCGTTCCGCATGGCCTCCAGAGTGGACGGGTCGAGGAGCCCGCCGGTGTTGGAGAAGTTGATCACGTCCACGCCGTCCGCCACGGCACTGTCGAACGCCGCTGTGAGCGCCGTGCCCAAGCACCCGCCGCCCCAACAGGCCTTGTAGAACGCCAGCCGGGCCGCCGGCGCGACCCCGCTGAGGGGCCCGCCGATGGAGGCGTCCTGGATCGACACGGGAGTCGCGTGGTTGCCGGCGGCGATGCTGCCGACGTTCGTGCCGTGGCCATCGGTGTCCAGCGGTGAGGGGGCGTCCACCTCGTCGTCGGATCGGCCGTCAGGGAACCAACGGGCGCCGATCACCTTGTTGTTGCAGGTGATGCGGAACTCGGGACGGCTCGCATCACCCCTGTCGCAGGTGCCGTGCCACTTCCTGGCGATGACGGCCGCGTCGGGCCGCGGCTCCGGCAGGGGCGCGAACATCGGCTCGGCCGGGTTGAAGCCGCTGTCGATCACCCCGATGATCGTGCCTTCACCCGCGCGCTCCGGGCCGCCGGCCTTCGCCCACAGACCCTTCTTCCCGGACAGTCCGAGTAGCGCGGGGATGTCGGGCAGCGGGGCGGTCGGGGATGCGTGGCCGGTGCCGGTGCCAGTGCCGGAGGAGCCCTTCGCGGTGCTCGTGGCCGGGACGGCCTTCGCGGCCGGCTGCACCGAAGCAGCCGGCCGGGCATCGGACGGCAGCGCGTCGCGCGCGGCGTCGGCGGTTCGGTGAACCGTGTTTCGGGTCATCGACACCACACCGGGCACGGCCGCCAGCTTCTGCGCCTGCCCGCCGGTGAGTTCGGCCGCGAACCCGTTGAACGTGTACGCGTAGTCGTACTGTTTCTCGATCCCCGGAACGGCGCCGAGCACCGCGTCCCGGCGTCGTTCCAGGTACCGCAGATACGACTTGGCCGCGCCGGAGCCGGCATCGAGTCGCTTGCCGGCCTTGGCGGCGGTCCCCTTGAGGCCGCGCAAGCCGCCCCCGTACGTCGCCAGCGGCTCGTCGGCCAGCTTCACGAGGTAGGTGCCCGCCGGGTAAGTCGCCTCGTTCCGGACGGAGTCGGCGTCCGTGGCCGCGGGTGCGGGCGCCGCGGTGGTCAGTGCCAGAGGGCACGCGAGAAGAAGGGCCAGGAGGGGTCCGAGGGTCCTGGCGCTTCTTTGGTGGAGTGTCAACGAGACTCCGTACAGTGCTCGTTTCAGCCAAGGCTGACCCCCCGAGCAAGATCAGTTCATCAGTTACCGCTCGGTAAGAGAATCTTGAAACCTAAATCTTCTTGGGCTTCACGAAACCTCTACGCCGAGCGCGCGGGGCGGGCACGGCGTGCGTAGGCGCGGGCCGCACGGGCGCGGTCGCCGCAGCGGGTCGAGCACCAGTGGCGGCGGCCGCGCCGCAGCAGGTAGCGGTTGCACGGAGTGGAGCCACAGGCGGTGAGGCGTTCGGCGTCGGGCCCGGTGAGCAGGTCGGCCGCGTTGGCGGCGAGGGTCGCGAGAGCGTGGTCGACGATCTCGGTGACAGGGTGCGGGGTCACACGGTAGGGGCCGTTCTTCTCGTCCCACTGCAGCAGCGGCGCGGTGGGCACTTTGACCATGACGTCATTGACGGCGGACAGGGCTGCGGGCAGGGCCGGAAGCCCGGCGACGCGGGAGGCGAACAAGGCCCTGATCTGTTCGCGCAGCGAGCGCAGTTGTGCCGTGCACATCTCCCGCAGTCCGGCGTCCGCGGGGGCGAAACCGCGTTCCGCCAGCCACTGGTTCGCCGTGGCCGGCGTGCCGAGGAAGTCGGTGAACTGCCCGCCGGGCAGCGCGATGGCGCTGTTGGCGAAGGCGAGGGCCGGGTACTGCTCCTCGCCGGGCGCGGGCGGCAGGGCGGGTTCGGCGGTCAAGGTCTCCTCCATGGACCTCATGGTACGACTTGCCGGTATCCGTGAGAAAGGGCTACCGTCTATCACGGATAAATCATTCGCATCCGTGAGGTGTATTGCTGTGGCTCCTTCTGACACGACCTCTGACACGACCTCTGAGCAGCTCCCCGTCCGCGTCTTCGGCGGCCCGACCGCTCTCTTCGAGTACGGCGGTCTGCGCTTTCTCACCGACCCGACCTTCGACGGTCCTGGCGACTACCCGGCGCCGGGCGGCCCGGGTCTGACCAAGACCGCGCCTGCCTCGGGCAACCCCGCCGAACTCGGTCCCGTGGACGTGGTTCTGCTGTCGCACGACGAGCACGCCGACAACCTCGACCACTCCGGCCGCGCCCTGCTCGCCGACGTGCCGCTCACCCTTACCACCCCGGGTGGCGGCAAGCGCCTCGGCGACAAGGTCACAGGGCTGGCCGACTGGGAGTCCGTCGAGCTGGACCGTCCCGGCGGCGGCACGGTCACCGTGACCGGCGTCCCCGCCGTCCACGGCCCCGGCCCACGCGAGGAGGTGGAGGCGATCACCGGACAGGTCGTCGGATTCGTCCTGACCGGGGACGGGCTGCCCACCGTGTACGTCAGCGGCGACAACGCCTCCCTCGACGCCGTCGGGGAGACGGCCGAGCGGTTCGGGCCGGTGGACACCGCCGTCCTCTTCGCCGGCGCACCCCGCTTCGAAGGCCTCTTCGACGGAGCGGCCCTCGTCCTCGACAGCACTCATGCCGCCGAAGCCACGCGGATACTCGGGGCGCGCCGCGTCGTTCCCGTCCACTACGACAGCTGGGCCCACTTCACCGAGGGCCGCGACGCCCTGCTGGCCGCCTTCGCCGCCGCGGGGCTGGCCGACCGCCTGGACTGGGGCCACCCGGGTTGACCGGAGTGGATGGATTCCGTCCGTCCAACGACCCGTCGCACCAAAGCCCCCGCGGCGGTGAAGGCGGCCAGGTTCCGGGTGCGGGGGAGGTCCACCGCACTCCCCGCTCATCCGCCGCGCGGAGGCAGACTCGTACGATCTCGAACTGCTCCCGCCCGCATCGCCAATGCCCGCACCCCGTACTGCTCTCATGGACATGGCCGTACCGCAAGCGGCTCGAGCCAGGGCCGTGCCCCGACTAGTCCGGGCGGCCGCCGCGGCGCAGTGTGCGGGCGCACCAGCCGATGATCGCGGCGTTGACCGTTGCCCCGAGGGCGATGGCGGGGATGAGCATGACGTCGTTGTCCGGCAGCACGAGGAGCACAAGGCTGGTGGGGGCGGTGGCGAGGAGCGGGATGACGCCGGCCATGGACTCGTCCGAGCTGTCGGCGGCGGTCACCACCAGTGCCCACACGAGCAGGACGGCACAGACGCCGAGGTAGACGAGGCCGGCGACACCGAAGAGGCCGACGTGGGCGCGTAGTCGGCGTGGGACGGATCGGCGGGAATCACCAGTGGAAGCGGCATCGGGAGCGGCATCGGAGGCGGAATCGGTACCGGTCATGGAGATGGACTCCTTGGTTGCGTCTCGGTGGTCGGTCGCGGTGGTCCGTCTTGGTGGTCCGTCTTGGTGGTCGGTCTCGGTGGTCAGAGGTGGGTACCGGGCGGGTTCGGGCGGGCGAGGCCGAGGTCGTACGCGAGGATCGTCGCCTGTACGCGGTCGCGCAGGCCGAGCTTGCGGAGCAGCGCGTTCACGTGGGACTTCACGGTGCCTACGGTGATGCCGAGTTGCTCGGCGATCTCCGCGTTGGTGAGTCCGGCCGCGACCAGGGTGAGGACGCCCCGCTGGCTGTCGGTCAGGCTGTCCAGTTCGGGGGCGCTCCCGGCCGGGACCGCGGCGGGGGGTCCGGACGCGTAGTGGCCGATGAGGCGGCGGGTCGCGGACGGGGCGAGTACGCTCTCGCCGGCCGCCACCTCCCGGATGCCCCGCAGCAGTTGGGAGGGGTGTACGTCCTTGAGGAGGAAGCCCGAGGCGCCGGCGCGCAGCGCGTCGAAGACGTACGCGTCGAGGTCGAAGGTGGTCAGGACGAGGACACGGGGCGCGTCCTGGCGTCCGGTGATGATGCGGGTGGCGGCGATGCCGTCCAGCTCGGGCATGCGTACGTCCATGACGACCACGTCGGGCGCCAGCTCTTCGGCGAGCCGCACCGCGGCGGCGCCGTCGGCGGCCTCGCCGACCACCGTCATGTCCTCCTCGGCGTCGATCACGGCGGCGAACCCCGCCCGTACGATGCCCTGGTCGTCGACGACCAGCACGTTGAGGCTCATAGCTCTCGTTCCCTCTCCTCGTCGCCCGGCGAGACCGCGAGGGGCAGCCGGAGACGGACGGTTCCCTGCGGGCCGGTGGTCACGGTGCCGCCGAGCGACTCGACCCGGGTGGTCAGCCGCTCCCGTACGGCGGAGTCGGCGGCGCGCGGTACCCCGGTGGCCGTGAGCGTCAACGTACCGTCGTCCACGTCGAGTTCGAGCATCGCGGGCTCCTCGCCGGCGGCCGCGAGCACCGTCTCGGCGGCGCGGTAGGCGACCAGGTCGACGGCGGTGGGCAGTCGTTCCGGTACGCGGTCGGTCAGCCGTATCTCGATGTCGCGGCCGGTGGCCCGGAGTTGGTGGGCGAGCAGGTCGAGCGCCTGGAGGGTGGGCTGCGGCCGTAGTTCGGGCCCTGTCTCGCCCTCCCGGACGGTGTCGAGCAGGGCGCGCATCGCGGCCAGGGCCTCGCGGGCGCGGGTCGCTGTCGCGTCGAGCCGGCCTGCCTCCGCCTCGGTCACCATGTCGGTGGTGCGGGTCAGTACCGTGGTTTCGAGACCGGCGGCGATACGGCGGCGCTCGGTCCAGGCGTCGCGGACGGCCTCCTCGGTCCAGGCGGCGAGGCGTTCGTCGTGGACGCGGCGGTCGGCTTGCCGGCGCCGGGTGCGGAGGCGTCCGACCAGGTGGGCCGCGGTGCCTGTGAGGGTGGCGCCGGCCGTGGTTCCCGCGATGACCGCCCAGACGGGAGCGGCCGTACCCCGGTCCAGTACCGCGGTGGTGGCGGCCGCGGCGTGCACCAGCACTGTGAGGAAAACGGTCGTGACGTGGCCGCGGGCCGGTGCGGGCCGGTCGCTCCCCCGCTCGGGCCCCTTTCGGCGTGTCGCGGTTCGGGTCGGTGCCAGCGCGAGGGCCGCGCAGGTGGCCAACAGGCTCAGCGCGGGCGGGAGGAGGACCGGGCCGCTGTAGTTCCCCGCCGCCATCGCCGCCGGCCACAGCAGCGCAAGCCCCAGCAGCATCCCGTACGCCGTCCGCGGCGCCCTGCGCAGCCACAGCAGGGCCACCGCCTGGCCCGCCGCCAGCAGGGCGAAGAAGACGCCCGCCGATACCCGCGTCCCGCTCGACGTGTCCTCGGGCCTGATGATCAGCGCGGGGAGCAGCGGCTGCAGGACCAGGCCCGCCGCCGCCACCACCTGCGCCACGCGGTAGGCCCTCGGCGCCGACGGCTCCGCCGTCGTGGCCGTCCGGCCCGGCAGTACCGCACGTACCTCCCAACCGCCCTCCGCCGTCGGGCCGCTGTGCACCGTGCCGCCCGCCTCCCGTGCCCGGGAGCGCAGGAAACCCTGCCCGCGGCCGCCGCCGAGTCCCGCACCGTGCGCCACCGCACCGGCCCGCGGGGTCGTGCTGGTGACCACGACGTCGGTGCGGGTGTCGCCGTACCGGCACAGCACCTTCGTCTGCGCGCCGGGGGCATACCGTGCCACGTTGGTCAGCGCCTCGCGCACGATGCCGTACGCCGCCTCCGCGACGGCGCCGTCCGGCAGCGGGTCGATCTCGCAGTCCACCCGCTGGTCCAGACGCCGGAACCCGGCGACCAGGTCAAGCAGCCGTTCCTCCGGTGCCGGCACATCCCCGCGGGACGGCGTCGGCGCTCGTACCGCACCGAGCGCGCGGGTGACCTCGCGGCCGGTCTCGACCGCGAACTCCAGTGCTTCCTCGGCCAGTTCGGGACGGCGCTCGCGCAGCCCGAGGGCCGCTCCCGCCGTGACCACCACGGCCGTCAGATGGTGGGCGCTGACGTCGTGCAACTCCCGTTCCATACGGCGCCGTTCGACCGCCGGGAGCCGGTGGCGCTCGGACTCGGCGCGCTCCAGCAGCTGTTCGGCCGCTCGCCGTGCGCGACGGGTCCGCCGTACGAGCAGGCCGGCGCCGCACGTGGCGGCGTACAGCAGAGCGGTCAGGACGAGGTCGAGCCCGTCGCGGTCGCTGAGCCCGTGCAGGCTGATGCCCAGCAGCTGCCAGGCGGCAAGCGCCACCACGCACAGAACGGCGGTGAAGGCGTCGCGTTCGGTGGCCACGGTGAACAGGGCCAGCGCGACACCCGCGGTCCCCAGCACCGCCATCGCCCCGGCGGGCAGCGGTCCGGCACCCAGCGCGCAGGCGGCGGCGACCACGACGAGGGTGGTCACCGGGCGGGTGCGGCGCAGGGCGAGCGCGGCCGTCACCACTGTGGCGACCAGGGCCGCCACGAGAAGGGAAGCCATGGTGGGGGCGGGGACGGCCCCGCGCACCAGCGGCGCCCCGGGCCACACCATGGCCTGGGCACAGATCAGCAGGACCGGGAGCAGCCGGTCGTCGGTTCGTTTCATGGCGGCCCAAGGCTATGGCCGCAGGTGAGCGGCCCGAGTCCGGCTGAAGGCGGATGCCGGTCTCTTACCTGGGTTGCAGAGTCTCTACCTGTGGTTCGACGCGCCAATCGTCCTGCAGTGCGAGGACGGCGCCATGCCCCCGGCCCTAGTCTCGATCACATCGAGAACGCGGTCGGCCACCGCTTCTCCGACCACTTCCAAGACCGCTTCCACGACCGGCTCCACCAGCGGTTCTACCAGCTGCTCCACCAGCGGTTCTTCCACTCTCTTCCGCGTTCTTCCGCGCTCTCCGGCGTATTCAACCCAACTCTCCAACGAACTCAAGGGGATCTCCCATGTCCAAGCGCATTCTCTTCTCGTCTCTCATCGGCGCCGTCGCCCTCGGCGGAGTGGCCGCCGGCGGTCTCGCCCTGGCCTCGGCCTCCACGGAGCCGACCCTGGAGCGCGGCTCGGCTCGCTACGCGGCTCCGTCCGGCGGCGGCGCGGGCTCGTTCACCTACACCGTGGACGTGCGCGACGACTCGGGCATCCGAGGCCTCAAGGCCCTTGCCTGGCCCGCGAGTTCGAAGCTCGACCCGACCGAGGCGGAGCTTCGCTCGACGGCTGAGAGCGCCAAGTGCCGGAGCACCTCGGACGAGACCGCCCGCTGCACCTACACGCTGAAGGTCACGAAGGGAGAGGCGGCCGAGCTGGCCGAGGGCACCTGGTACGTCTCGGCACTGGCGACGGCCGAGGACGGGGACACGACGTTCGTGCCCCGCGCCGCCACGTTCGACCTCACACGCTGACACTCCGGTCGAACCGTCGACCGATCACGCTTGTGGGCCGACATGGCGAGGTGAAACCGCAGCGAAGGTTGAGGAGAATCGGAGCATGGCGACATGCAGGAAGTGCGGTGTGCGAAAGCGCCGTTGGCCCCGTTCCTGTCCCGGGTGCCGCGCCGGGTCGGCCCGGGCGGACGTGGCCGTGGCGGGGGCGGATGTGACCGTGGCGGCAGGACTGTTCGGGTGGGCCGGGCGGGCGGTCACGGGCGTTGCGCGGCGGATTCTCGACTGGACCTGACCCGGCGGGCGGTGCCCGCGCAAGCGCCGTAGCTTCCCAGGCTGAGAGCGCGAGTTCGGTTCTCGTCACCCACTCCACGTGAAACCCCCAGGTCATCGACCTGGGGGTTTGGAACTGCTGCCGGAGTACCGAGCAGAAGTGACTTCCGGTGAGCGTGAGCGAGCGCCGGGGACGGAGGCGGTGGTCTGCTGTGTGCCGGGAGGACCTGTGCTGTCGGGGGTGTGTTCCGGCCCTATCTCGGGAGGGGAACTGGGGTTCTTGGGTCGAATGGGTGACCTTTGCGGAGGCTGCTCGTTGACTGCCGTGACGGGGATTTCTGGCCGGGCGGGGGTGAACGGGTGGGTGGGTTGCGGGAGTTGGCGGCGTCGTTCGTGGTGCCCGGTCCGGCCGGGGCGGCGATCCGGGACCGGCTGCGGGTGTCAGACGCGGATGCGGCGGTACTGACGGAGGTCGGGGTCTTTCTCGGCTCGCTGGCGGCCGGGGATCTCGCGGCACGCGCCCGGCAGGGGGGCGGCGCACGACGCGGCCTCCTGGGCAGCACGCAAGCGGGCGCCGACCGGGCCGTCGTCGGCGCGCTGGGCGGGCAGCATCACCAAGGCCACCCACGACCAGTGGGCGCTGGCCCGCCGCGGCCAGGCCGCGCATCTGGGCTGGCTGCGCGGGCAGATCGCCGCGATCGAGGCACGGCTGGCCCGGCCGCTGGGCGCCCCGGCAAACAAGCGGGCCGGGCTGGCGCGCGGATATGCGTCGCGCGGGGAATGGCATGCCAAGTCTCGCCGCCCGCAGACCCTCAAGGAACGGCTCGCCGCGGTGGAGGCGGACTGGAAGGCGGGCCGGGTGCGCGTGGTGCGCGGCGGCAAACGCCTCGTGACGACCCGCCATCACCTGGACGCGGCGTGGCGGGCACGCTGGCAGGCGGCGCGGATGTTTTTGGCCGCGGACGGGGAATCCGGTAAACGGTTCGGCAACGAGACGATCCGGATCACCGACACCGGCCAGCTCTCGCTCAAGCTCCCGGCCCCGCTGGCCCACCTGGCCAACGCCCCGCACGGCCGGTACGTCCTGGACGCGACCGTGCGCTTCCAGCACCGGGGCCAGGAGTGGCGCGACCGGACCACCGCGAACCGGGCAGTGGCCTACCGCATCCACCACGATGTCCTGAGCGGCTGCTGGTATGTCACCGCCGCCTGGCAACGCGCCGCCACCCCCGTCCTGCCGCTTCCGGCGGCGCTGGCCCGGGGCGTGGTCGCGGTCGACATGAAC